>NZ_CP037940.1:0-302065 GCF_004358325.1 Periweissella cryptocerci
CCAAGCAATTAGCCACGAATAATGCTCAAACTAGCAAAAAACAGTCCTAAACAAATCAGTTATCGCGGATTTTGTGATGTGCTCATATAAGTACTTAAGGTATTTTCCGTGGTACGTGAGTATTCTTAAACAAGAGTACAGAAATGAGAATCTCACGCTAGCATAAATAGAGCCCGTTGATTAAACACTAGAATTTGACGTGTCAGCTTCTTCTTGTTTCACGTAATCAATCGCAACTGTTAAACTCACTATTAGTAATTCTAGTGATTCGTCAGCCACATTAATTTCGTAGGTGTCACCCCAGCTTAACCAGCGCTGATCGACTTGGGCGACTTGTTGGCCATTCCGCAATACGGTAAAATTCATATCCCAAAAATTTCCTTGAATCGTTAGGCCAAACGCATCGATGTCATAACTTGGGCGAAATAATGAAAATCGCTTGCTGATTACGGCCACATCACGGCCACCTAAACTAACTGTAAATTTTGGTAAGAACTGAAACATGCGCTGGGTGATTTTACCAACCGCTTGTCCCGCCATGTTGCTAATGACAAATTCTTTGGGAATCTTAAAAAGGCTGCCGGCCACGGCATACTGCGGGCGTTGTTGTGCGTCGGTAACGGTGTATTTGTCACCAATACTGAATACTTTTTGTTTAATGTATAACTGGCTCATGGCTCCTCCTAGTCAGTCAGTGATTGACTGTATAATTTATTTTCTTATCTTTCGTTTTCCCTAACTAATGTTATTATATGACCTTGATTAGGAAATGTAAAAGCATTAGGATTCTGTTTCGTCTGACGTGGAATTATTGATTATCGCTAAACCCACAGTGACAAGGATTGTAGCATATTACCAGTTTGGTTGTCTGCTCAAATTAACGAAGAGACTGGTTCCAGCCTCGTAGTGGGGATCAATCTGAGACACATATCCAAATTCCACGCTAGAAGAAATCTAGCCATAAAAAAACGATGCCCACTAAATATAGCGAGCACCGTTATCAGAATGTATTAGATTAAAAGATTACCGCCATCGCTGACAAACTGTGCACCAGTAATGTTTTTCGCGTCATCACTAACTAAGAATGATGTGATGTTAGCAATGTCGTCTGGTTCACCAAAGTGACCTGAAGGCTGTTGTTGTTTTTCAGTTGCGCGAATGGCGTCTGGGACAATCGGCGTATTAATCCACCCAGGGTGCACCGAATTAACGCGGATACCGAAACTTGCCCCTTCCAAGGCTAATTCTTTTGTTAACATCAGCGTACCACCCTTTGAGCTTGAATATGCCGCAGCCCCGGGGATTGGTTTTAAACCACCAACACTTGAAACATTAACAATTGCCCCACCAGTACCTTGCTTTTTAAATTGGGTGAAAGCATACTTGGCACCTAAGAAATTACCATCAAGATTAATCGACATTAGTTGCCGCCAATCAGCTAAACTGATTTGATCAATGTAACCGTTTGGGCCACCAATCCCTGCATTATTTACCAGGATGTCTAGCTTACCAAATTTAGTAATTGTTTCTTCAACTACGTGTTTCCAATCAGCTTCGATGGCAACATCTTGAATGACGTAAATCGCGTTGTCCCCACCGTCGACTTCGGCCAATGCTGTCACGCCTGCTTCCTTGCGTCGTCCCGTTAAAACAACCTGGGCACCCTCTGCCACGAGTTTTTTCGCAATACTCAAGCCAATTCCTGAGTTTGCTCCTGAGACAATCGCCACTTTACCAGTTAAAGAATTAGTCATATTATCAAGCCCCCTATAAACTTATGATGTATGAATTCGTTTACAAATAGACAATACCAAATTGTTACATATTTGTCTAACGATATGCTCAGAATTACACAACGAAAATTTATATTGCTAGCTTGGGGATCCAAATCCCACTTTCAGTGCATAGTGACCGTGAACTAACCAGTCTAAGCAGCGTAAAATATTTACTTGGACAAGACTTTTTTGGCGACCCGTTCATCGCGAATCACGACCGTATCATCAATTACACTGCTTTCAGACTTCAACGCAATATCGCCAAATGGCTTGATGTAAAGTTCCATATCTTGATCAAGGTATGCTTTTGAATACCCTTTAACTGGCCAAGCGCCCATTGTTGTGTCAATGGTGTCATCGAACCATTCCAAATATGGTTGATCCTTATCAATGATAATGATTACCATACTAATCATCATCGCAATTTCCCCAACGTGCGAGTATGGCGATACCCCATCTTCATACAAAAACAGGATTCGTGAATTTTCATCTGTGTAGCGGGCAATTTCTTGTTGGACGCCTTCATCAATTTTTAATTGCATATCATTAACCTACCTTCCAAATTTGATGCCGTAATTGTTTGATTCAACACACTAGCGAATCATTGATCATCAAATTTTAACAAGGTAATTGTAGTTCTTTTACTTACTAAAGTATAGTGCAAATAACCAAGGTGTTACAGTTGTCACATCCTTAGGTAAAAAAAGATGACGCAAGTGTTAACTCACATCATCGTTTGGCTATTACAATGCGGCTGGTTGCCGTTCATCGCGAATCACCACAGTATCATCAATAATACCATTCTCAGACTTTAACACAATGTCCCCAAATGGCTTAATTTCCAATTCCATCGCTTCATCGAGATAATTCTTCGCATACCCTTTAATTGGCCAAGGCCCCAGGTTAGTGTCCACAGTTTCATCAAACCATTCTAGGTATGGCTGATCCTTGTTAATAATCACAATCACAAATGAAATCATCATGGCCCCTGGTCCTGATTTGGAATAAGGTGAAACCCCATCTTCATACATGAAGAGAATGCGCGAATTTTCATCCGTCTTGCGCGCAATTGCTTTTTGAACCCCATCGTCAATTTTTAAGTACATAGTTGCCCCTCCAGCATTGTGTTGCGTTCAGGAGGCTCAGACGGCTCCCTGAATGTTAGTTACTTATTACTCTCAGTATAGAATTACTGGCGCCAAAATGAAAGTAAGTTTGTTCACGAGTTTGTTAATGACAACGCGGGTCTCATTGTGAAACAAAAAACACCTCACTTCAAAAAATGAGATGTTTTAACTTTAACTATAAATTAGAAGGCAGCTGTCAATGGTGGCACAACTTGCTTCTTCCGCGAAACAACGCCTGGCAATGCCAAACGGTTGTTAACCAACTTGCCGGCAAAGGCCTTTTCAACTTGTTCAGTCACGTCGCCGACAAGCAACAATTCTGAATCAGAAGTAAGAATGTTAGTAACAACAAATAAGAACGCATCGTAACCGTTCTTGGCATTTTCAGCCTTCATAGCGTCTTCTAATGCTGCTTGGCGTTCAAAGACTTCCGCAATATCAACGGTGTTAACTTGACCAATTCGGAGCGTCTTGCCACCCATTTCAAATGACTTGGCGTCACCGTCGATGAGTTCAAGTTCTGACTTCGTTGATAAGTTAGTGCCGGCCTTCAACATTTCAAGACCGTATGATTCAAAATCAACGTCAGCAATTTCAGCCAAAGTCTTAACAGCAATCTTGTCGAATTCAGTTGTGGTTGGTGACTTCAACAACAAAGTATCTGAAATAATTGCTGAAAGCATCAAACCAGCCAACTTAGCAGGAATTTCGACTTTGTTTTCATCAAACATTTTAACGAGGATTGATGCGGCTGAGCCCAAAGCTTCGGCACGGATGAACAATGGTGTTGAGGTAGTCAAGCCAAACTTGTGGTGATCAACGATGTTAGTGATTTCGACTTCAGCGAGATCACTAACTGATTGAGCAGCTTCGTTGTGGTCAACTAAAGCAACTTGGTCCACTTCTGGCTTAGCAGCAGTGATAACCCGTGGTGCTGGTTCGTCAAAGTGACGTAAAGCATATTGGGTTTCTTCGTTTGGGGTGCCAAGAGCAACTGCTTCAGTATCTTCACCAAGTTGGTTCAAAAGATATGAGTAGGCTTTTGCTGAAACGATGGTATCAGTATCAGGATTTGAGTGTCCAAAAACTAATTTCTTTGTCATAAGAGACTCCTTTGATTTGTGTGATTTATTGCTAAATTCAATTATAAGCTAAAATACCAATTCGTGCACAAATAAATTCATGTTCACCGGTTTTCGGTAATCCGTCTGACATAGAATTGGATGAAATTGGCCACTGCGTGCCAGTAAATTACTTGGTGCACCACGCTGGAAGCACATTGCCAAGCCGAAGTGCGGTCTTGGCAAACTCGGATAAGCTGGGAGTCTAAGGAATAAATTCCTAAGACTCCTCATCTCATCCTCAGCGAAAATATGTGCTTCACACATATTCCCCCAGTCGCGGTGTAAAGGCTGCGCCCGCCAAGTAATTTACCGGCACTCCGTTAGTTAGTAATTATTCTCAAACTAGTAAAAACGGTCGTAGTATGCAGATTCAAACTGATTTTGTGATGTGCTCAAACTAGTGCCTAAGGTATAGTGAGTACGCTTAAACAAAAGTACAGAAATGAGAATCCATGTCAGACGGAATAACGTCCAAATAAAAAGACAAACTCAGCGTCGAGTTTGTCTTTTTGGTGGTTACTTTTCAGCACTAATGCTTTCTAAACGAGTTAAGTAATCGGCTTCACCTAAGTAAGCGTCAAATTCGTTTAAGAAACTAATAATCCGTGGAATATCAATCTTATCTTTACGGTAGACGAATGATAAATCGAATTGAATGTTTGGTTCAAACGGAACGGCCTTTACCTTGGTTGTAATGCTTTCCTTTTGACTTGAAAGGAATGACATTGGCAAGGCAGTATACGTTTCTGTTTGTTCAGCAAAACGGAAAATTTGGTTTGGTGTTGAGAAACGCGCCACTGAAGTTGGCACATCAATCAAGTGATTCTTGTATGTTTCGTGAATCGTTTGGTCAATGTAGTAGTTTTCAGGGTATGTTACCCACTTAGCACCCAACGTATCCTTCAACTTAATTTTATCTTTATCAGCCAATTCAGGATTGTTGTGCACGAACATCAAATCTTCAGTCATAATCTTCTTTGATGCGTATGGCTTCCAGTTTTTGATTGATTCGTCAGGCAAGTACATAATTGCCAAATCAATGCGGTTGTTTTCTAAACGTTCCCAGATTTCCTTACGGTTTAAAGTGTAGAATGTTACGCGAATATCTGGATGTTCCTTGTAGTATGTGGCAATAAAGTCTTCCAACACACGATCTTCAATTGATGAAAGTAAACCAATTGAAATTTCACCTTGCGTAGCAGAAGTTGATTGTTGGATGGCATCGGTTGCTTTGTTCAAAACGGCGTAGATTTCGTGGGTCGCATTCAACATCGTCAAACCAGCATCAGTCATCCGTAACTTTTTACCGATTGAGTAGAAAAGTGGTGCACCAACTGTCCGTTCCAACTTTTTGATTTGTTGTGTCAAAGCTGGTTGCGTAATTCCGAGAATTTGTGAAGCTTGCGTGTAGTTCATTGTTTCCGCCAATTGGAGGAAATAGGTTAATGTCTTTGACGAAAAGATACTTTCTTGCGTCGTTTTCATAATCGATAATGCTCCTTTATTACATTTGCTTATAGAATAATCATAATCATTAGCTAGGCATAATGCAAGAATTTTAACTTATTATTTATAAATATTAATACCCTTTGCTAATACATGAGCAAACTTTAGCGTTTTTTGCCTCTACTTGGTCTTACGTGAAATTTGGATATGTGTCTCAGATTGATTCCCACTACGAGGCTGGAACCAGTCTGGACACCGTGATGGAAGACAAGCATTTGAAGCCACAGTGCGGTCTTCAAATGTTTGTGAAGCTTGGTTCGCTAACGCGGTAACCATCTTCACAAATCCATAATCAGTAACGAAACCCGTTACTGATTATGCCATCACGGTGCGAGCTAAAGTCCAGCCCGTTTCCAGCCTCTTCGTTAATTTGCGTAGGTATTCTGACTAGTAATATGCCGTAATCCTTGTCGCTGCAAGTTTAGCGGTAATCAACAGTTCAACGCTTATCTAGCGGAGTGACTGAAAATCACATTGTGGCCATGCTTTACACCGAAATGGGACGAACTTGACACCATGTGTCAGGTTTGTCGCTGAGGGTAGATGAGCAGTCTTTTGGCTTTAGCCATTAGACTGCCAGCTATCCCGAATTGCCCAAGACCGCCCTTTGGCTTGGGCATGTGCTTCCATTTCGGTGCACAATGTGATTTTCAGTCACGCAGTGGCATCATACATCTGATCACATTTTATAAATTCCACGTCAGACGGAATAGGACCATTAATACAAAAGAGCTTTACCCCAATAATAAAGGTAAAGCTCCAATATCAAAATCAATTAATTAGTCACAACTTCTAGCAAACGTGCTTCCATTGCAATAGGTACCCCTTCAGTATCAACATCAACGACAAATGAACCATTTGAGTAGCGTTGTGAATTAGGGTGATCACCAGGAATAATATCGTGGGTTTTACCACGACTGGTAGTGACAGTTAACGCGTGTTGGAGTGAGTCTAACACGACAAAGTCCACAATTTCATGTGGTTCAGACTTTAATTCGCGCAAGATTTGGACACCACGGCGCGCCCGTGAAGTTGGGGCAATTTCCCCTACTTGCATGCGTTTGAAGGCACCACGTTGCGTAATTAGCCCGACATCAGCTTTGTCATCGGTAAGCGCTACATCTACCACGACATCGTCATCACGCAAGTCCATTGATTTTACCCCACTAGTTCGGGGGCCGTTCGTTGGCACTTCAGCTAAGTCATAACGCAAACCATAACCATTCTGTGACATCAAGAGGACGGCGCCACTAGCGGCCACCGGAACATAGGTCACGCTAACCACTTTGGCATCATCAGTCTTGAGTTTAGTGTAAACACTGGCGCGTTTTTTATAGCCGCGACCAGGTGTCAAATCGGTGTAAGCGGTTTGCTTGATGTAACCGTCAGAAGTGGCAACTAAGAATGTGCCCGCTTCTTCGAGCGTCTTAAAGACAAAGACATTGAGCATTTCTTCGTCTGCATCTAAGCCGTTAATCGTTTGCGAAACGTGTTCACCGATTTCCTTCCAGCGCACATCACTAACTTCGTGAATTGGTCGGTAAATCAAGTTCCCCTTATTTGTGAATATAAAGAGGTGTGACAACGTATTAACCTTATCAAGGAAGATTGGGTGGTCATCATCGCGCAAGCCATTATCGTCGGTGCCTGAGGCGTTAAATGAACGGATAGATGAACGCTTCACATAACCAGCTTTAGAAACCATCAAAATGACATCTTCATCGGCAACCATGACCGTTGTGTCAATTTTTAATTCTTCAACTTGGTCTTCGATAACTGTTCGGCGATCATCCCCAAAGTCTTTTGCCATTTGCTTCAGATCAGCACGTAAGACTTTGTGGAGTTCCTTTGGTTCCGCCAAGATTAGATTATATTGTTCAATGGCAGCGGCTAACTTAGCTGCTTCTTCTTGTAACGCAACCACGTCAGTATTCGTCAAACGGTACAATTGCAAAGTCACGATTGATTCAGCTTGTTCATCGCTAAAACCATATTCCGCCATAATGTTGTCTTTGGCGTTTTTACGGTTTTCACTAGCGCGAATTGTGGCAACAACTTGATCAAGAATCGAAACCATCTTAATCAAACCTTCAACGATGTGTTGGCGCTTCTTCGCCTTTTTCAAATCAAACTGAGTCCGCTTAGTGATAACTTCTTTTTGGAAATTTAAGTAAGCTACTAGCGCTGTTTTCAAGCCGATGTGTTCAGGGCGTTGATTGTGAATGGCGACCATGTTGAAGTTGTAAGTCACTTGTAAATCAGTTTTCTTAAACAAGTATGCCAAAATCCCATCGGCATTGGCGTCCTTACTTAATTCAATGACAATTGACAAACCCTCGCGGTCAGATTCATCACGAACTTCAGAAATTCCAGCTACATCCTTGTTTAAACGGATTTCATCCATTTTCTTAACAAGTTGGGCTTTGTTAACTTCATAGGGAATTTCGCTTACTTCGATCGCTTGCTTACCACCTTTAAGGGGCTTGATTTCCGTCTTAGAACGTAAAATCACGCGACCCTTACCAGTTTGGTAGGCTTTTTTTATGCCATCAATCCCTTGTAAAATACCACCGGTTGGAAAATCAGGACCTTTGACAAATTCCATTAAGTCTTCAAGTTCAGCTTTTGGATGCGCTAATAAGTACACCAATGCGTCAATGACTTCACGTAAGTTGTGTGGTGGAATATCCGTCGCGTAACCGGCTGATATCCCTGTCGCCCCATTCACGAGCAAATTAGGGAAATGGGCTGGCAATACTGTGGGTTCATATTCCGTATCATCGAAGTTCAAGACCATATCCACGGTATCTTTTTCCAAATCACGGAGCATTTCACCGGCAATCTTGCTCAAACGGGCTTCCGTGTACCGCATTGCGGCGGCAGAATCCCCGTCCATTGAACCATTATTCCCGTGCATATCAATCAATGGTGCGCGTAACTTCCAGTCTTGGGACAATCGGACCATTGCTTCATAAATTGAAGAATCCCCGTGTGGGTGAAAGTTACCCATGATGTTCCCAACGGATTTTGCCGACTTACGGAAGGCTTTATCATATGTGTTACCGTCTTTGTTCATCGCAAACAAAATTCGGCGTTGAACAGGCTTCAAGCCATCACGAATATCGGGTAAAGCCCGTTCCTGGATGATGTATTTTGAATAACGCGCAAAGCGGTCACCCATGACATCTTCTAAGGCTAATTCTTGAATATTATCGTCAGCCATCTCAATCTCCTTTGATTAAATTTTAAATGCTAGTTAATTAATTAGAATAACTTAATATCTGGATCTGTTTTAGTTTCATTGTCGGCAGTTGTGCGCCAATCAGTAATCACTGGTTCAGCAGTGGGTAATTCATCAACCGCTGTATCGGTTGTTACGACTGCGACAGCTGCATCTTCAGCCAAATTCGATTCATCATTGAGCACGCTCGCCGTGTCCAAAATCGAGTCTGATTCTTCTAACGTGAAGGCGACGTTGTCTTCAATCCACTTCCGGCGTGGTTCGACTTTATCACCCATCAGCGTGGTAACACGTTTTTCAGCCAGAATGGCATCGTCAATCCGGACCCGAATTAATGTCCGTGATTCAGGATTCATCGTCGTATCCCATAATTGGTCGGCGTTCATTTCACCCAACCCTTTAAAGCGTTGCAGGCCAAAACCTTTACCGAGTTCTTGTTGCTTTTCGGCAAGTTGTTCGTTTGTCCAAGCATAGACGATTTGTTGTTTCTTACCGACACTTTTTTGAAGTTTATACAAAGGTGGCAAGGCAATATAAACCTTACCAGCTTCAATCAATGGGCGCATGTATTTATAGAAGAAAGTGAGGAGCAAGGTTTGAATGTGAGCCCCATCATCATCGGCATCGGTCATGATGATGACTTTACTATAATTAGCGTCTTCTAGGCTAAAATCAGGACCAACTGATGCGCCAATTGTATAAATCATCGTGGCGATTTCTTCATTTTTCATGATGTCAGCTAATTTGGCTTTTTCGGTGTTCAAGACCTTACCACGTAATGGCAAGATCGCTTGGAACTTCCGATCACGGCCTTGCTTAGCGGAACCACCGGCAGAATCCCCTTCGACTAAGAACAATTCATTTTTCTTGGCGTTTTTTGATTGAGCAGGGGTTAACTTACCAGATAGCAACCGTTCTGTCTTGCCCTTTTTCTTACCGCTACGACTTTCATCACGGGCTTTACGAGCAGCTTCACGGGCTTCGCGGGCCTTCAATGACTTACGGATAAGCATTTGCCCAAAGTCACCATTTTCCATCAAATAGTACCCAAGTTGCTCGTTAATAACGGTATCAACAATTGAACGGGCTTCGGGGGTCCCGAGTTTGTCTTTAGTTTGACCTTCAAATTGAAGTAATTCTTCAGGCACACGTAAAGAAATGACGGTTGCAAGGCCTTCACGCACGTCGGAACCTTCAAGATTCTTATCTTTTTCTTTTAACAAGCCAACCTTACGGGCGTATTCGTTAAAGGCTTTCGTCCAAGCGGAACGGAAACCAGCTTCGTGCGTACCACCATCCGGGGTCCGCACGTTGTTAACAAATGACAACGTAGTTTCGGTGTAGCCATCGTTATATTGAGCGGCCACTTCTACCTCAACACCTTGTGAAAAGCCATCGAAATACATGATGTCACCAAGGGTTTCTTTGTCTTCATTCAAGTAGGCGGCAAATTCTTTGATACCTTCTTGATAGAAGAATTCTTCGTGGCGTTCTTGGTTGGCGCGTTCATCAGTCAACGTAATCTTGATATTCTTTAATAAGAAAGCTGATTCACGTAAACGTTCTGAGAGCGTACCAAAATTGTACACAGTCGTTGAAAAAATTTTGGGATCTGGTTTAAAGGTCACCTTAGTACCATTGTGTTCCTTAGTCTTACCTAAGTTTTCCAAGGTACCAACTGGTGTCCCACCATTCGCAAAGTGTTCTTCATATTTAAAGCCATCACGGACAATCGTGACGGTTAATGCTTCACTTAACGCGTTAACAACGGATGAACCAACCCCGTGTAAACCACCAGAAGTTTTATAACCACCTTGACCGAATTTACCACCGGCGTGGAGGACAGTTAGGATAACTTCAGGTGTTGGCTTACCTGAGGCGTGCATCCCCACGGGCATCCCCCGACCATGATCGACAACCGTGATTGCGTTATCGGCGTGAATGGTCACGTTGATTTCGTCACCATAGCCAGCAAGGGCTTCATCGACCGCATTATCAACAATTTCGTATACTAAGTGGTGCAAGCCGCGGCCGTCAGTTGACCCGATATACATACCAGGTCGCTTACGTACGGCTTCAAGTCCTTCAAGGACCGTAATGGAATCATCTGAATATTCAGGTTTTTTCGCCATCTAAAGGATTCCCTCTTTCATTAAAAATCTTAATTGTTTTATTTAAACTAATTACAGCACGCTAATACCCTGGATGGACTAATTTTTAAATGATAACCCGCTGGTTAATCACTTACTGGGTATTGGCGATAACTTAATTAGTTTATTTTATTTCGCTAGTCACGACAAGGAAAAAATAACTTTGCGCAATCGTGCACTTTCTAGCTTACTACCTTCAGCGGGCGTTGTATAGCATTTTCAACGGGATTATGCGTAAAAAAGGAAGTGCATTAACGCACGATTTGCGGTAGCCGTGGGATTGAGTAACATTGACCACTCCGTGCCAGTAAATTACTTGGCGCACCACGCTGGAAGCAACCGACCAAGCCAGTCTGTGCTTATGCCTGCGAATCGGCAACGCAAAACATCCCAGCATTTTGTTTCACAAAATACTGAATCTAATCCTAACGCGATTAGATTAGCCTTGCAGGCTGGATGTCTGTCTCAGATTGATTCCCACAACGTGTGTGGAACCAGTCTCTTCGTTAGTTTGAGCAAGTAATATGCCGTAATCCTTTTAGCGCACGTTAAAAAGCCTGAATTCGCCCCTCTTACTACAATCGGGAGACATCAGGCTTTGTTTTACGGGCGCTTAGCCGAGTTATGTGCTAGCGCTTTAATTATTGTGTAATTTCATCGCTATGGGCATCGGCATAATCGGTGAGGGCTTTTTTGATGGAGCGGAAGACAATCCCCGTGCCGTAACCACGGAATTCCTCAAATGGGACGTGGTGTTTCTTGGCGAGATCATGGCCATCCCAGCTAAGTTGGTGGCTGATTTGTTCGAGGACAAACAAAACTACATCGGCTTTGGCAATCTTAGCCTCGAGGATTGCGGTATTAATGGGGTGCGCATCGTAATAATCAAACAACCCGTTGTACTGCTGAATACTAGCACTACATTGACTAGTAAATGATTTCCCGCCTAAAAGTAAGATACGCTTACCCTGCAAGTCGAATGCATAGGCATCACTCCCCTTGCTAGCATCACGATTGTCATTTTTCACATATTTCTTTTTGTCGCGCTTAAAGTACTGGCCCCCATTATCATTAGGGTGCTTGGTGAACTTGGTTTGCTCTTTTTCAGCCAATACCGCTACTTCACTTAAATCAACGCGCTTTTGGAACTTGGGCAGTGCTTCAACTGACACTTCAGTTTTGACGTTATCAGTATCGTCACTAGCCCATAGATCTTCTAACGACATAAACGTCGCATTTTGTTTGATACCATTCTTACTCGTATTATGTGCGGTATCTAGGTCGGCCATGGTTTCTTGTGACCGGTTCTTTGGAATACCATTTTTATTGAGATTCTTGTATGGATTTTTTCGGCTACACATCGGATTAACCTCCTTGATTTTTTTAATTAAATAAATTATACCGTATCAGCGCGTAAATAAAACACTTTCTAGCTTATCTTCTTAATACCCTGTCGCTTATGACGTAACTTGGTCGTAACTTTCGACATCAAATCAGCGGCTTTTTTGACCCAGTTTTGTAATAGTGGACGGCTACAATGACGTGTGTCATAAATTAATTCAAATGATACAATATAAAATTTTATAAAATAAGAAGGCTATTAAACCATGCATATAAAAAAGATAATCCTCGCGTTATTACTTACAGTGACGGTGTTCACCGCTATCAATTCAGTTGCACCAACGACTGCTGATGCCGCCGTCACCGTTCACCGGATGAAGGTTGTCCACTATGCCGAAAAGTTTATTGGGACACCTTACGTGTTAGGTGGCATGTCACGACGGTCATTTGATTGCTCAGGACTTGTTGCGTACACCTTCGAGCATGCTGCTCACATTTACTTACCACATAAAGCAGCCCGCCAAGCTCGGATGGTTAAACATATCAAGCGTAGCAACGTAAAAGCAGGCGATTTACTCTTCTGGTCACATTACGGTTATGTCTATCACGTCGCGATTGCGATTAGTCACGCCCAGTTCATTCAAGCTCCCGAACCAGGCGGACGGGTTGAAATCTCAACAATTAGCCAGTGGCACCCTTCGTTTGTTGGCCGAGTACGCCACCATGCCTACGTATATTAATTAAATCCAAACAAAAGACCTTGAAACTACCGGTAGCCGGCTTTCAAGGTCTTTTAATGTTGTAATGCGTTATTCAAGTCGCTGTCTAACAGTGTAGTGTGCTATGAAGCGGTGCTAAACGTGCTAATTTTTAAATGCCGGCAAATCTATCAACAGATTTACTTGGCAAAAACGTTCACGCCAATTCCTGGTACGGTGGCGTCCTTTGTAGCAATGTTAGCACCAGTTGTTTGGGTACTATCGTTAGTAAGAACCAACTTGTAACCGGTCATATCGGTCGCTTTGAAATCAAGTGGTGTATTGTTTACGTTTAATACAACGACGTATTGCTTTGTCGCACCTTGAAGATGGTAAGCTACAACATTATCGCTAAGTTGGAGTTGCGCAGTGGCTTTGTCGATAGCTGCGTAATCATTTAAGCGGAACGCTGGTTCACTCTTACGTAATGCTAATAATTGCTTGAAGTAGTTCACTACATCGCGATTTTTGATAGCTAAGTTGTAGTCTAATGAGTTTTCACTATCAGGCTTGTTATAACTATTGTTATCGCCATTCTTAGTCCGCATAAATTCTTGCCCAGAATGCACAAATGGCGTCCCATCAGCTAGTACCGGAATCGTTGTTGCGAGCATGTCACGTTTTTGCGCTTGTGCTGGTGTATCTTTTTGAGTCGTTAAGGCATTGGCATTAATTGTGGCGAGTTTATCGGCTAAGGTCAAGTTATCATGCACCGCAATGTAGTTGATGCTTTGACTAGGTGTCAAAAATGTTTTTTCATTCAAATTATGACTACCAGTCATTAATTTATAGATGGTATTTTCGTTATTTGGTGTCCCACCGATAAAGCCTAAATCGTCACTCTTAAAGACATTACCCGTTGTCGTATCGCGCATATCGTTATTAAATGCACTGACACCAGGCATTTTGTTCATGTTAGGTAAGGCTGCCCGTTGGCTCGCAGGAATTGCAGAGGGACTGTTCCAACCTTCACCAAGCATGATGATTGATGGATCAATCTTATTTAAGGCTTGGCGGACTTGATTAATCGTTGTAACGTCAATTAATCCTAAATAGTCAAAACGGAAACCGTCAATATGATAGTTTTTTGCCCAGTAAGTAACACTGTCAACGATGTATTTACGCATCATTGGACGTTCGGTCGCTAAATCATTACCGACACCGGATGTTTTTTCCAGTGAACCATCCGCATTTTTACGGAAGTAGTAACCAGGGACAGTTTTTTCAAAGAATGAAGCGTCGTAGGTACCGTTCTTACCGCCATTCCCTAACACGTGGTTATACACGACATCTTGAATAACCCGTAAACCATTTTTATGGTAGGTATTAATCATGTTCTTCATTTCGATGATGCGCGCGCTTGGGTCTTGGGGATGAGTGCTGTAACTACCTTCTGGTACGTTGTAGTTTTTTGGTTCGTAGCCCCAGTTATATGGTGCTGGTTTTTGCGCTTCGTTATTATTAAAGTCATTAAATGGCAGGAATTCAACGTGAGTGACACCTAATGATTTAATGTAATCTAACCCGGTGATTTGGCCTTGGCTAGTCTTACCACTTTCGGCTGCTCCCTTGTATGTTCCCTTATCAGCAATGCCAGAATCCTTGTTCATTGACAAGTCGCGCACACTAGCTTCATAGATAACAGCATCAGTTGGTTGGCTAAATTTGCCCATCCGGTCAAAGTTCTTCACTTGCGTAGCTGCGGGTGCTAGGACTACTGAGCGATCCCCATTTTCAGTAACTGCCGTTGAATATGGATCTTGGGTCACAGTTTGCTTACCGTTTGGGAAGGTCAATTGAAACGCGTAAGCCGTATTAGTTTGATTGCCGGTGAGTTGTACTGACCAAACGTTGTGCGCAATTTTCATCGCTGTGGTTTTCTTCACCGCTGCGTTAGGTGCAGTCGTTTGATACGTAATTAAGTTAACTGACTTTGCGGTTGGTGCCCACAACTTAAAGCTCGTTGCATTGGTGGCGTATTGGTAACCCAATGTCCCATTGTAATCATAACGTTGATCAAAGTTTTTATCATTTACGTTACCAATATTGGTGTTTATCACACCTGCGGGGATAAACTTGGCAACGGTAATTTTGGCCGTCGTTGCAACATAGGTTATTTTTTTCGTCCGTTTAGCGGTGGACACAAGCTTGAGGTTATGACCGACGGCAAATTTGTGTTGAAAATTAAGTTGCCCATTCTTAACCGTAATCCGCTTAACGTAAGTATTGTTATCGTAGATTTTGACAGTTGCATGCAGATTTGTTTTAGCCGTTAATTTACCTGATTGTGAATTATAAGCTACATGCTGTAAATAACTAACAGCGCCGGCATTAGTCGTCTTGACCGCTTTACGGTACTTAACTGCCTTGGTGCTACGCGTCAATGAAACGACTTTAATCGCATGACCAGCGTTGAAATTATGCTGTAACGTCACTTTCCCGTTGCGAACAATAAAAGTTTTAACGCGTTTGCCGTTATCGTAAATGCGGACAGTCGCCTTTTTCCCGGTGCGCGCCGTCAACTTATGAGTGCGTGGATTATATACGACATGTTGTAAGCGGCTTGAGCGAACTTGATTCGCTGATGCCAAACTTGGTGCTGCTACCCCAAAGGCAGTTACTGCCAACAAGGTAATTCCCAATTGTGCTTTGTTCATTTTAACTTGACTCTCCCTATCCTACAAACTATTAAATTAGTGGCACTTATTATCCCTAATTAGCGCTCTTTTTAGTATGTTACCATAAGTAAAATAATAAGAATGCGGCAACTTCGCATTTTTAACTAATAACTTATTGTTAATTAAGGGTGTTTTGTAGATTGCTCATGCCGCAAGTTAACGGCGTGACTGCCAAGAACGCCGTGGTTAAGGCGTTTCAACGGGTACTAGCCATAAAAAAAGCCCCACCCCAGTTAGCAAACTAACCGTGCTGGAACTCCCCATCCACTACTTATTTAATTTATTCTCGCTGCTTATCCCGTTCAGCCGCTTCACGATACAAAGGTTCCATGTCTTCATCCGTTAACGGGCGCCCTAGTTTTTTAATCAACAGGTCGGCCTTGCGCATATTGAATGGCCGATCTTCAGCTGGTATTGCCCAGACACCATCGGTCATGTTGTTTTCCATCTCGTCTGCTGCCCTTAGGTAAGGATCTGTTAAGTAACTGTCTTTATTCATTATAATTCCCTCCAATATATTTATGAATTAAATGTGCACTCTGACTAGCCGTAAACCGCACCATTCCATTTACGAACATTTCGGCACCGTACGTATCAATATACAAATCATACAATTTAGTCTTAGGTTTTAATGTCATGTACCCATCAAATCCAGCCTCAAACGCGTCCTGTGCTACTGTTCCTAACAATACCCCCGGCACAAAACGATACTTCTTCTTGTGCCCAATGTTCGCCGGCGCCGACTCCAGCAAATGAATGAACGTATAGTAGTCCTCAGGGTGTCGCGTAAAGCCAATCAACCCCTGAATCCCACCGAACGTTTTCAACGCCAATACAGTTTGCGCCGGGTTGGCCGGATAACTCCAATCAAAGCGCCACCCCTCAATTTGCATCCCACGGGCATCGCTTTGCGAAATACTGACCGACTCAACGTGCGCGTCAACCATTTCCCCAGTCACAATATGTTGTATTTTAACCATAATTATACTCCTTCAAATTATTTGAGTAAAATTCCCTCTATAGTTAAAATACGTAAAAAAGCCCTTCCCCCGCGAAAAAATAACCCAAGTTAGAAAAAAACTCCGACCAACTGGATGTAGCAACAACGTGATGAATCCCTCACCGAAATGATTGAAATCGTTAATGATTGGCAAATCACTAAGCTCAACTAAACGAGGTCATTCTGATGATGGAATGCTTTATTAAGAATAGCCGTAAAAACTACTATTTGTTTTTATGCTATATTTTTTCTAGTGTGGAATTGTCGTTTCTGCACTGTTCAATCATCGAATTACTGGGGTTCCATTGTCAGTGGTTTTCCATACTACTGTGGCCTATGGTTGGTACTATTTTTGCTAGTTTGAAAATTATTCCTAACTAACGGAGTGGCGGTAATTTACTGGCACGGAGTGGTCAAATTTATTCAAACCAAAAAGTGGAACCCACGAATGAGTTCCACTTAAATATCGTTATTAATCTAGGAAATCTTTTAATTGCTTTGAACGTGATGGGTGGCGTAACTTCCGCAATGCCTTGGCTTCGATTTGACGAATCCGTTCACGCGTAACGCCGAAGACTTTACCAACTTCTTCCAAAGTCCGTGTCCGACCATCTTCAAGACCAAAACGTAAACGCAACACGTTTTCTTCACGATCAGTCAACGTATCCAAGACGTTTTCCAATTGTTCTTTCAACATTTGGTATGCGGCTGAATCAGCTGGTGAAGTGGCATCTTGGTCTTCGATGAAATCACCCAAGTGTGAGTCATCTTCTTCACCAATTGGTGTTTCCAATGAAACTGGTTCTTGCGCAATCTTCAAGATTTCACGGACCTTTTCAGTTGGCATATCCATTTCGGCACCAATTTCTTCAGGGGTAGGTTCACGGCCTAAATCTTGGAGCAATTGACGTTGGATCCGGATCAACTTGTTGATTGTTTCAACCATGTGAACTGGAATCCGGATAGTCCGCGCTTGGTCAGCAATCGCACGAGTAATCGCTTGACGAATCCACCAAGTGGCATAAGTTGAGAACTTAAATCCCTTACGGTAATCAAACTTTTCAACGGCCTTCATCAAACCCATGTTACCTTCTTGAATCAAATCAAGGAATTGCATTCCCCGACCAACGTAACGCTTAGCGATAGAAACCACCAAACGCAAGTTAGCTTCAGCCAATTCTTGTTTAGCTAATTCGTCGCCTTGTTCAATCCGGAGTGCCAAACCAACTTCTTGGTCACCAGTCAACAGTGAAACACGACCGATTTCCTTCAAGTACATCCGCACGGGATCATTGATTTTAACCCCAGTTGGAGCAGTATCTGCAGCTGCCAATTCTTTCTTGGTAGGCATGTTTTGCTTTGACTTTAAGGCGTGTTCTGATGGGTTACCATTTTCATCAACAATTGAAATACCGGCATCTTCAACCTTTTCAATCAATGTGTCGATTTGTTCAGCATCCAATTCAAATTTTTGGGCTACTTTACTTTCAAGATCATCATAATTGATTTCCTTGAGGTTTTTGTATTCCTTGATTAAAGCTTTGACGTCTTTGTCATAAGCTTTTTGGTCAAAATCTTTCTTTTCTGCAGCCATGTTGAATTGGCCTCCTTTTGGTTTTTAAATTATCGTTTTGCTTGGCGTTGCCGCAACAATTCGATATATTCATTCGTTAATTGGATTTGTAACTGAGCGTTGCCTAATTGCTTAGCCTCGCTAATTTGTTGGGCTTTGCTCGTGATCAGTTCCTCGAGCGGACTATCTTGCATAATCAGTGTGACATAGTCGTTAACCGCCCGCATATTGGGTTCGGGGACAAAGTCATCATTCTCAATATCAGTCAGCAAGCGCTGTAACTTGTCGTCGCCGATGAAGTCTAGGAAACCACCAACATCATACTCCAAGTGCGTCGCTTTGTAACCCTGCGCCATTAAGAACAAGGCTTCATAGTCTGAATGCGCAAAATGGAACCCTTGAATTGCCGTCACTTCTTGCCAAATGTTGTGATTATGCAACATCCACAGTAGCAAAGTACGTTCAGCGCGCTCAACTTTTGTCCGTGGGCGTTTTTGCACTTGCAAAGTTACTTGCACGGGTTCAACCATGTCAAAAGGCGCATTCTGATTACTAAAATCTTGATACGGCGCCTCTTGTTGCTGCGCTTGCGCCCGATTAGTTAAAATCAGTTGCTGTAATTGCCCTTGCAAACTCTCACGTGAAATCCCAAATTCGGCGACTAATTGATTCAATTGCAAGTCGCGTTCGACCGGATTTTGACCGGTCGCAATTACGGCTAACACATCATCAATATAGGCCAGTTTTTCGGATTCATTGGCAAGATTGCGATTCTTTTTCAAGTACCGCATGGCAAAAGTCACTGGTGACTCAAGCGCATGACTGAATACATTTACGAATTCATCAGCACCGTATTTACGCAGGTACTCATCTGGATCTAATCCTTCAGGTAAATGAACCACTTGCACTTGAATGTTGGGCGCATATTGTCCCAGCAAACTAATTGCGCGTTTCGTGGCTTCTTGCCCAGGATTATCACCATCATAAGCAATTAAAACTTTATCGGTGACCCGGTCAAGTAAACGGACTTGATCCTGCGTCAGGGATGTCCCCATGGATGCGACACCGTTTTGTAAACCAGATGAGTACGCCGCTATCACGTCCATAAAACCTTCAAACAAGATGACGGTTTTGGCCCGGCGAATGTGTTGCCGCGCTAAATCGAAGTTGAATAACTCCTTACTCTTATTGAAAATTTTACTTTCAGGTGAGTTGATATACTTGGCTTGCTCATTTGGTTCAAGCGAACGCCCAGAAAAGGCGATTACCTGTCCTTGGGCATTGCGAATGGTAAACAAAACCCGGTTAACAAACCGATCACGGAGCGTACCATCATCGTTTACAATGAACAGCTCACTTTGCCGCAATAGTTGATAGTCCGTACCCTTTTCCTGGAAATACGGTAACAATAACGGTGTCTTCGGGGCATAACCGAGAGCAAATAAATCAATCGTTTGCTCATCTAAGCCCCGTTTTTGCAGATATTCCAACGACGGCTCACCTTGGGCGGTGTTCACCAACATGTGGTGATATAACTTCGCAGCTTCGGTATATAGTTCATACAATTGGCCGTTTTCGCTCGTCACCGGTGTTGCTGCCTGCGTTTGTGTGTAAGCAGCGTCCAACGGTACGTGCGCAATTTCGGCAACTTTCACGACCGCTTCGGGGAAACTTAAGTTTTGTAACTCAATTAAGAATTGAAAAACGTTGCCCCCACGACCGCAAGAAAAACAGTGAAAAATTTGCTTGTCTTCATTAACTGAAAATGAAGGTGTCCGTTCATCATGCCACGGACACTTTCCAAACAAATTACGTCCTTGTTTATGCAACTGGACATATTCACTGACAACATCAGTAATATTTACTGACGTCCGTACCTGATCAATTACTGCTTCCGGAATCCGACTGGCCAATAATTTCACCAACTTTCATTGAGCCCAGAAAAGCCGCACTCAAATGCATCGAGCACGACTTCTTACATTATTATCAATATAGTTATTAATTATACCACGAAAAAAATTTGTGTCTACCCTTTTGTCAACCCCTTGACAAAATGTTGAAATGCCGTTTTGACGGGGTGTTGCATATGGCAAGGTGTTTTCGGGTTCGATATTATGTAAACCTCGTTTTTGTCGGTGGATGTCAATAGATAGTGCATAAGCTTTTTTTACGAAATTTAGAAATGTCTTATTTTTGGCTTTAAATAGGCATTTCTAGAGCTATCGTCAAATATTACATTTATGTAACATTCCCTTTTCCTTGTGTCTAAAGCCTCCTAATTCCTTGGTGCACACTTTCAGGGAACTTAAATTCCATCATTTTTTTGCTTTGAGCATTGCCTTTCTAGCTTTCTCAAATTGGTGTTGTGGACTTTTCCAACCTAATACTCCCATTGGTGCATTATTCATCCGTCTCACACCATAACTGACAATATTTTGGGTCACCTTTCTTTGAACTTTTCGCTTTGGTACATAACGTCTTAAACGACCATTCCGATTCTCGTTTGTTCCCCGTTCCTGTGGTGAATAGGCATGTGAATACCAAATTTTGACGTTATATTCGTGTTTTAGTAGCCTAATAAATGCGTAACTAGTGAATTCAGAGCCACGATCTGTTGTTATCGACTTCACTGAGTCTTCGTATTGGGACATAAATGTATCAACTGCTAGTTTGACTGATGAAAAAGTTTTGTCAGGAACTAATACCGCCGCAAATAATCGTGTTTTTCGTTCCACAAATGTATAAATAATCTTCTTTGAGTTGATTACTTCCACTCCATCAGCTTCCCAGTGTCCAAACTGTTGCCGACTATTGACTAGTGCTGGCCGATTGTCAATTGAGTGCGTAACAAAAAGACTCTTATCCGGCCGAGCCTTAGGCATGTATTTTACTTTTCGCGGACGTCTACCGAAATATAAATCATTTTCGGTGAAGTTTTCAAAGCGTCCTTGATAAATCCAACTGTATATTGTGACCGTACTAACCCCAATATTTTTAACACCCATCGTTATTTGTTGGGGCGACCAATCTTTCATCAGGTAATTTTCGATCTTCTTGACTCTTGCTTTAGTTGCCTTAGTCTTTACACCTCGTAATCGTTTGTTTTCAACTGCAACTCGATCCGCGTAACTCGCATCATACGGAAATAAATTTAAATCAAAGTGCACATCTTGACGACGGTAACTACGATGTACTTCCCGTGAGATTGTTGATTGGTTCCTTCTTAACTTTCGTGCAATTTCTGATTGGGTATACCCTTCTTTCAAAAGTACCTCAATTTCGACCCGTTCATATGAACTTAACGTTTGGTATTTCATTAACATTTTTCTCCTTTGTATCTTTTATCCTTGCGGACAAGTTTTATTTTGACACTCTTGACGTCTTTGTTAAGGAAATACTAAATGATTTGTGCGTTTATTTTTTTGCACGTTAACCGCCATGCTTTTAGCTTTTATTATCTACGCCCTAGTAATAGTAATAACTAGTAGTAGTAACGTGCGCATATTTTAGACTAGTGAAGACTGCAAATCTTAGACCGTTGTAAAACTCATATCTTAGACTGGTCAAATATCTGCATATCACCCTCGGTAAAGCAGGAAGAATTACTTTCCCAACCAATACAAGCGTGATACCATTATTGATATTGAAATGACTTTTTGATGTACATATCTTATTTTAAACTTCGGAGGTTTTGAAAAAATGGCAACGAGTAAATGGACATCAGCACAACAAAAAGCTGACAAAAACTATTTAGCTGATGAAGCACACGCACGACGTAAAAAATTAAACAGTTATAAATCGGCTGCGAAAAGATATATTGAACTTAGTGATAATGTACAAGAATTAACTGAATACATGGAAATTCAACAAGCTCTGTTTGAAAAACGATTAAAAGAACTAACAGTTACGGATACAGAACAATTGGATAACGACAAATAAACCGCTGCTTAAGTGCAACGGTTTTTCTTTTCGATTTTTCTAGTCTTAGACTATTGACTTCTTTTGTAGTCTAAGACTATACTGTGACTACAAGTTAATTTGTAGACGAATCACAAAGCTGTGAATTAACAAATTAACTTGTAATACATTAACTAATCAATTTGTAACAAGTTAACTAAACAACTAATTAATTAGTGATTAGTCTACTTGTTAATTTAATAACGGGGTGAACATATGAGCAATTCAACTGAAACATTCGGCCTAACTGTTGGTACTGATAAAGGTGGCACAGGCAAGACAACTAATACCATGCACTTTAGCTATTGGGTTTCACGACACTATTCAAACGTCGTTAACCGTAACCTTCGTGTCTTACTACTTGACCTAGATTACCAAACTAATTTGTCACAGCGCTTCAACGTGTACGCAACTGAGCATACCGCAGCTGGCATCTTTAATCCCCACTATGGTGACGTTAAAATTGTCAAAGTCCGTGAACATATTGACCTGGTACCTGGTTCAGTATTCATGTCGGCAATCAACAAAGAAATTGATAGTGAGCCCAACAAACTCTGGTTAATTTACAACTGGATTAAAGAGAACGTTAATCCTGATGCGTATGATTTTATTATCTATGATACGCACCCAGATTTTGAAAATACCATTCAGGCGGCATTACTCGCTTCGGATAACATTTTGATCCCAATAGAACAGGATGAAGATAGCCAAGGTGGTGCCGACACAATCTTGATAAACATCAAGAATCTAAAACAAAAAATGTATAACCACAAGTACGGTGTTTCAGAAGTTACGGTTAAACCAATTCTATTAGCTAATAAAATGCACCATAATACGAAGCTTTCGCGTGAACTCAAAGCAAAGATTGGCGAAGTAGAAAATCTTCTAGCATACGTGCCTTTCCGTACCGTCTTCGATACCGCGCAGAAAATGAAAATGACGGTTTGGGAATACTATGAGGCCTACCCTAAGCTGCTGGATAGTTCCGCCAAGAAGTTCTTACAAGAACTTGATACCGCCTACCAAACTGTATTTGACGCAATTACTGACGGTCAATTGTAAGAAAGGACAATGAAGATGAATTTTGATAAACAAGTAGATAACAAACCACTCGCAACCAATGGCCAACAAATACATGAACAACTGGCCAATAGTGTCCAGCCAATGCAAAAAATTAAGGTACCAGCTACTACTATTCGAGTTAAAACATCAACTCGGGATACCCTCCAATTACTTAAAACAGTAATTGATAGCAAAACAATGTTAGAAATTGTTGATGAAGCCGTGACTGATTGGGTGCTTAAAAATGGTTATGAAGAAAAGGTTCAGCAATTACGTGACCTTACTCAGTAATTTGTTAACTCGTAGATTTGTAATTTGTCTACAAATTAACATGTATATTAATTATGCGTTTGCAAGTCTACAAGTTAATTAGTAGACTTGTAGACAAATAACATTAAGGAACTTATCAATATGGTTGACCGAATTTTATATGTAGTAACAATGGTGGCACTTGTTGTACTGTTCATTAGCATATACATGCTCTATATCTCGCCGTACAGTGGCATGACAGCTCTCCAAGTTATATTCCAATATCATGACAAGGCCGGTATCACAGGCGTTGTCAGCGTGCTGGTACTGATTGCTTCTACAGTCTGGCGAAAATTTTTTATCAAATAAAAGAGACTGTCACTCATCCATAGGGATATTGTGGCAGTCTCTTTCATTTTTTATCTACCTAAACAGAGGCCCTTTCGTGAGCAAATAATATATACATAAATAAATGAACAGAATCATTGACAAGCCCACCATTAATAAAAAGAATGCCTGCCTTTTTAAAAAGCTCTTTGTCCCTCACTTTCATATAATTGTAGACAGTGCCTGTCCAAAATCCTAATAATACAAGAGCAATACTTACCCAAGAAATTACAAAGTTAAAGTAACTCCAAAGTTCAAATTGAAGAAACAACAATATAATAAGTTCCGATATTGCTATAATTCCCCATCTAAAATTCTTCATCGTACACGTAGTTCATTTTTAGTCTACTTTTATTTTTTTCGTAGCCCGCACAATTCTAAAAATCAAAATGCTGTGGATACAAATTTCAAATGGTAACATTATTACAATCACCAGAATCCACATTTTTCTGCCCGGTGCTGAAACCCATAAACCATAGTCGGCTAAGACTGACAAAATAAAGAGCGGTATTAAAAACAGACATTCATAAATGTGTATTCTTTTGCGCGTTGCGTATTCGCTAATATTAATAACCGCACTATTATCTAATGCTGAATATATTTTTTCACTTTTACTAGCATCGTAGGTTATTTCCACAATTTCTGAACGACTTGAAACATCCGCAACATCTACATAAAGAAGTCTTCCAAATCCGCTGCTATCTTCCGTGAAAAAACCTACAATCACAAATAAAATATAAAGTAAATATCCCACCAAGGTCGTTGACCCGTTACTTATTTCAATTCTAAATGAGTCAGCGCTGAGTTCAAAAATCTCGCGCTTACTTATATTTTTTTTAATCACAACTTTTTCGTCTACATAAATTAAAAGTCTTTTGGGTACCTGTGATCCATAATTCTTATCATTTAAAACTAGTCTCATTTAACTATCCTTTTGTAAAATAAATGAGGCACCTTATTTTATTGCTTTCTTTGCATCACGGACAGCATACCAAGCTGGTATAAAAAAAAGACTCTCAAATGCCAGAATTCCTAACGTAGTCCATAATCCTGATTCAAAACTACTACTTGTTAAACCAAAAAATAGCGCTACTGAAGCAAAAACAAATACTACAGGTGCCAGGAAAAAAATTTTCCACATCATAATTCGATGCTTGGTAGAAATCTTTTCATACCTAATTCTCGCTGAATTATCTGGTGAGTTAAAAATTGCCCAAGTATTTTGAGAGTCATAATCAATGTTTACTATATCTGATGTTGCTTCACATGAGCAACATCGTTGAAGAGAAAATACAATCTGCCTCTGCCAGCAGCAGACATATGCCCCGTATTCACCAATATAAACGAGAATATAAAACCTATTAATGAGCTAAAGTTTGTATATCCTTCCCTAATATTGATTGTAAATTCTTTTTCCTCAATTTCGACTTTTTCAGTTGTCGTCAAAACTTTATTTAAAATAACTTTGTGATTAGCAACTACCGTAACCACATCTTGAACGTCACTGTTGCCGCTTTTGAGACTAATGTTTAATTCCACATTTTCCACCCCATTTTGAAGTCAAACCAATCAAAAAGCGCGATGGCAATCATTCTCGATTCCAATCACGCTTTCATATTAATCACTCACTGTATTTTTAAGTACAACAAATGCGGCTTTACCACCAACTGTGTAATTAGCCACTTTAATATAACCGACTACACCATTCGCACCATCGGTTTGGTTAATTTTTTGAATCTTTCCCGCTTTAATAGTTAAACGGTAAGCGTTCTTCAACTTAACATTCTTCAAACCCTTAACATTTTTCTTGTAGTACACGTACGTCTTCTTACCAGCTTGCTTGAACTTGGTAATTTTAACGGCTTTTTGACCATTATATTCGAGATAATTGTCCGAAGTTAATACAAGATTTTTGTAAGGACCGGCAACTTTACCAATTTTGATTTGCTTGCCAGAAACCTTCGATGGCGCCTTAACTAATTTAAAGTTACTTTTGGCCAACGCAACCTTGCTTGCGTTCACATAAGTAGTCCCTTTATTTTTAGTTACTTTAGTGCTGAGGACATCAGTGTTGAGATATGCGTAAACCTTACCCTTAGATTTGCTTACCTTACTAATCGCAAGTACAGTTCCCTTTTTGACAAAGAAGGTTTTATTTGGCTTCTTTGCATAAGTGGTAAAGCCAACTGCTGTTTTTTTCGTAGCTTTAACAAAGCTCGTCTTTTTAGCGCTAGTCAAGTAATTGCTACTTGCGGCGTGTACACCAATTGTTGGTACCGTAGCAATTAAAGTACCAGCCGCAACTAATCCCAATAATACGTTGTTTTTCATGATAATTAGTATCTCTCTTTCTTTATTGGAATAGAATACACCTAACTGACTTGCATTCCAATAATAAAGCCTTAGTTATTTTTTGATTAGATATCATCCTAATAGAGACTATCATTATCCACTAATCACATGAGCAAATGTTAATATGTAATCCTAATAAAATTAGCATATTTTTGTAAAATATTAAAAAAAGCAAATGACCATCGCATTGACCTTTTACTAAAATAAATTAATTAAGCAAGAGCACTCTTTGGAATACGCTCTGCTGCACTACCTTTTTCACAAATAAAAATGCTAAACAAAAAAGCCCAATAAGTCGAAAATTCCGACTTATTGGACTTAACATTAATTTTTACTGACCTCTAGATTTAAAGTGCGCCGTAATCTTATCAATTGTACCAATAACGAACCGATCAACGATAACGTTCACTGGTCGTAACACTAAATAGACCAACGTTCCTACAAGATAGATTGCAACGACAACAAATATTCCATACAAAATAATATGCATTGATGAGTAACTTGCTGCCCCATGGAACACTCGTTGGTACATGAACCGTGAGCCTAAAGCTGGTGTACTTTGCAGTAAATAAACGCCAATGCTTGCTTTACCTAAAACACTAATCACTACATTATTTTTCATCGTGAATTTCGAGAATAGAATAAACAGTGCCACCGCTAATAACAACATCATACTGGAAGAATTCCGCCCAACGAAGGTGTCGGCCTTCCACTCTAAGACATTTGTAATGACAAAATGTAGCGATGAACCAGGCATCGTTTTAGCCTTTAAAATCAGAACCGTTAATCCAGTTGTAACCGCGACAATTCCGAAAATTGCGGCGAGAATTTGCTTGATTTTGAAACGCTTGTAATCTTCTGGGAACATTCGCAGATACCCACCAACCAAGTAAACGAACATGAACCACACAATATGCGAGTAGCTCATACCTGCTCGACTGTAAAAAATTGGCCAAATAACGATTGGTAAGGCACTAATAGCCAGCATAACCCGATAACGCTGCTTTGACAGTCCTTGTACGGCATGATTAAGCAGCGGAATCAACATATAAAGCATTGAATATACTGAGATAAACCACCAATTTCGATAAATCACTGGGAATAAGGCATGGATAAATTTCAAAATATCGAATTCACTACCGCGAATATGGAATGGGACCACCACGCCTAAATACATCACTAACGACATAATCGTGACTTCCATCCACAACTTCACCAGACTCTGCCATTTCGCATGCGACTTAATCATGAAATACCCAGTAATCATAACAAACAGATTGACCCCGGTTTTTCCACCCATTCCAATGACAAGTGTTGTAATCCGATTCAGTCCTAACAAATTATGAAAGTGCCAACCTGAGTAGATTGTATAGTGATATAACACAATCATCGAAATCGCTAGTACACGTAGCCATTCAAAATTTGCCAGCCTGACCTTCCTAGTACTAGCCGCCTGTATCGTTTGATTTTCCATTTAAACTTTCCCCATTCCGTACTTCCTCATTAACTTTAAAATTTAGTATATCATCTCAAATTACACTTTATTATGAAGTAACAGATTAATCTAACTTTCTTCACACGAACATCAAGTTCAATAGTGACTATTACGCTACTTAATTAATATCGTGTTTTACTTTTTCCGACGTTTAATTCCAACTAATACAATTACAAGTGCTACTAATAGTGAAAGCAAGCTCGTTATTATCCCCAGCTTCAATCCTGGTGTTTGATATTTGAGCTTAATCTTATTTGCTCCAGAAGCAACTTTTAAGCCAATAAAATCATTATTAACTCGTTCAATTTTTGTTGCATGATCATTCACAGTTGCCCGCCAACCATTTGAATATGGAATGTTTGTAACTAGGTACCCCGCCTTGGGTTTATTCACCATTCCTGTCATGCCCGAATAATCTGCGCGTGTAACTGTCATTGCATTTTGTTGATTTGTCTTAATATCTTGTAGAACATGTTGGTTTAAATTGCAGCGTACGATTCGTAATTTAAACGTATACGTCCCATCACGGTTGAAGCGGAACCGAATATAATCTAAAGTTTTATTAGTGATACCTAGGTTAAACGTAGCTTTATCACGTTTTTCATACATGGCCCCTTTGGAGGGTTCTGCTTGCTCTAGGTGTGCAACTCGCTTAGAGTTATTTGCCTCAACTTGCATTCCAAAAGTTTTATGAAAGTCTAATAGCACGTGACGGGTAGCAATGTATTTACCTTGCCAGTGTTTGACAGATAAACGTCTAGCATCTAACTTAGCTTGCGCAATATTTGATAGCGCTTTAAACTGTAAGTCATCAATGTAGACATGTGTTTCACCTAAGCCAGCAGTAATTGTTGCCGGTAACTGCACTTTTGTGCCCTTACGATACTTAATCATGACTTGTGCGGTATCGTTATTAATTGGTTTTACCATGACTTTTGTGCCATTTGGACGTTGCGTTTTGTAACCTACTGGCTTGGCAGTACTTACATTTGCCATTTTAATCATTTGCGCAGCGTTCTTAGCTACCTTTTTATCATTTACACCAACGTTAGTCAGTAATAATGTATCCGAGTACTTACTAAGGGCATCCGGTGCTTCATATGCTTTATCAGCAGCCATCCAGTACGCAACTGGCTGCGCCATAGTATTCTTCAATAAGATAGACTTACCTGCAATATTCTTATCAACCTGAACATACTGCTTTATCTTACTCAATGAAGTTTTACGATTGGCAAGAATATAATCGGCCCCTAAATAGCTTGCGACTACAAACCGATTATCGGCGCTCCCAATTGGTGCAACTTCCCGATAATTCGGTAATCGTAGTTGATTTTTCCCAAAATCAACCATAGAGGCGGGTACCGTTGAATAATAATCATTCACCAGATACATATCACCAGGAAAAATGTTCAACATGCTGTTACGCGAGCGCGGCAAGAGATAACCGACCGCTTGTGTAACTTTGATTAACTGATTAGTCCCAGTTTTACGCTGAGCTGGTGTGGCTAAATTCGCAAAGAACTTATTATATCCCGTCGGATCACTAGTTCGTTGTTTAACGGTCTGTGTGCGTAATAGACTCACGGAACTATATGTCAGTGGATCGTATAGTTGCGACCCAACCGTTAGCACAAGCATTCCAACAAAAAAACCGGCAAACAACGTTTCATGCTTAATCCATTTGCCTTTACCTGGGTTAAAAATCAGCAATGTGAAAATTACTAATCCAATTAGTTGGGTATATACCGAATAATTGTTAATCGGGAAGAATATATTACTTACTGCCAATACAATCAAATAACCAGCCAGTATTTTGACAAAGGTACCCTTCTCACTCGCCGTAACAGACTTTCGATTAGTTAATAAATGCATGGCGCCAAATGACGTTAGAATATTCACAAAGAACATCCAGCGGTTTGTTGCCAAGTTACCCAATGACATCAGCACACTGGTTATTGGAAAGAGCAGTAACCCATACACGATGAACATCATCCGGGCTTGAACTTTCAGTTGTTTGCGTTGGACAATTAACCAGATTGTTCCGATTAATGATAACGCACTTACACTACCTTGAATCCAGTAGATACTTGGTGAAATTGTATTTTTTAAACCCAGTGGCATTGATAATAGTTGCACATAATAACGTAATGGATAAAATGCTGTCAGATTCTCAAAACCAGTTCCCACACGTGATGATTGACTCATCATTGTCATCGTTGGCCATAATAGTACCGCGGATAATCCAACCCCTAGTACGATGTAACCAATCAATTGTGCCCAGTCGAAAAGCCATTTAGTATTGCGATAATTTATTAGATACGTTGTTAAGGCATAAATACCAACAATAATTGCTAGAATAATCGCCCAATAAAAATTACTTGTGAACGCTAGCGCAATGACAACGCTCAACCATAGTCCTTTCTTAGTCGCAAAATAACGTTCAACTAAGACCAGCAACAACGGTAAAATAATCATTGCATTCATAAATAACGGTTGGACTAAAGTAGCGTAAACGCCAAACGCTGAAAAAACATATAATGTACTCCCAAGCGCCGCAATTTTTGGTGAAAATTTAAACTTTGCTGCCATGTAATTGAAAGCAAACGCTGCCGCTACAAAACGCAACAACACAATAATTTCATAGCCTAATAACGTATGTGCCCGATTAAAAAACAACATGAGATAGCCAAACGGATCACCCACAATATAATATGAAAACGTATTGAACCAATCACTCCCATTAGCAATCCGCCAATCCCATGTCCCGAACGCTTTTGGATGCTGTAAGAACTCTACTAGATACTGATGGAATTGAGCATAGACGTTAATATGCTGATTGAATGAATCACCTTGCGCAACCAGTGACGTGCCACTTAGAAGCAGCAATCCAAACGTCAATCCCATTGTTACAACTAGCATAATGGTTAACCATACCCCATGCTGTTTCGTATATTTATTTAATTCCCCATACTTCAACAAATCCATATCTCCTTCACTACTAACTAAATACCCATTTCGAGTCACTTGCATTCAATATATTCGCCCATCGCACACATTGTCAATAATTTCGGTTATATTTTCGATTCTTAATGTAATAATAACTATCGTTACGTCATAAAACCAAGAATAGCATACGAGGGCGTTTTTAGCGCCCTATTTGTTTCAAAATCGCTCACAAATTACCAGATTTTTTTGGAATAGTGTTTTCGGCATTTTTGTAATATTCATTGCACAAATATTGAAAAATAGCTTCACAAATCTGCATTAGATTCATGAAGCTATTTATTAATTATGATTAAAAATCAGAGCTTGGGAATGACCATATATGGAATCGTTCGTCAATGGGATTATCTGAATCTGTGATACCAAAGTAAACTCGATTATCTTTAATCTGTATACCCTCTGTCTCAGATTTATGATCCTTAAATTCCGGATTTTGAGCTTCAACACTTGTCTGTGAACCACCAGTGTGACTCATTCGTCCAAATTCTGGAAAATCAGCAGAACCGCCTCCACAGACATAAATACTATCCGCATTTGTTAATTCAACACCTTGACATGATCCATGAGGTAAAAAGAAATCTTTAGTTTCTGAATATTCATGATAGACCACTGCGGCTCGGACTTCGGCATCATCACATGCAATTGTTTTTCGACCAGCAATTTCCGCAGCATCTAATGCTACATTGATGGCATTGAAATCATAAATTGTATACCGAATCGTTCGCGTTTCAGATGGATACATTTTATAGTTATTCTCTGCCCATACTAACATATGTCCATTATCTGATGATAATGCTGAATCAGCTCTATACAAGTGACCAAACGAAGACCCATCTTGTGAGGCGCGCGCCAACGTTATCAAACGACTAACATCAGTATAGTTGATAGTTTTTCCAGCCACGTATTCTACACGGCCTAGTTGATCTGCCCAATCTTCATGCTTTTCTTCATCCGGTACATTGGTATTGAAATTTGTTCCCACCCAGAAATAATCATGTCCGTTATGTTGATACCATGAGAGCGTTTGTGTATGACCAACATTATTCATGCGCATACTATCTTGATATGTTGCAGTCGCCGGTGATGTTGAATCGTCAATTAATAACCGGTGAATATAGTTCACATCAACATGTGTATCCGGATCATCTGGGTTTTCATCATGTTTTTGTAATGCATATACATAAGTCGAACCCACATAATAACGTTGAATTGTGTTAGTCCAGTGCATACCATGGATTTGAAATTCTAACCGCGCTGAAATTACTTTTGGATCTGGAAAGTCTGCCATAAAATTTTCTCCTTTGCCTAAACAGAATTGTATAAGAACAACATTGAAATAATCTGGAAACATTAATACTATTAACAAGGTATTAACATACTTAACTTTACACTTTGAGTGTGAAGTATTTGCACTTAATGTGTAATAAAAGAGTATGTTCTGTGTGTTACCCGGCCTATAAGCTGAAATAAGGCGTTACTGGTAACACCATAATTTCATTTGACCAACTGAACCTAGAAAAAGACACCCAATAATTTGAGTGTCTACTATTTTTAATTATTTAGAAATCGGATGTTGGGAATGTCCAAATTGTAAATCGGCCATCATCAATGTCCTTATCGGAATCTGTAATTCCAAAGTAAACCAAATCTGATTTAATTTGAATTCCTTCAGTTTCAGACTTTGCATCAAAATTAGAGTTATGTGCCTCAACACTAACACGTGAACCACCAGTATCACTCATACGACCAAATTCTGGATAATCATCTGATGCACCACCACATACATAAATGTTATTTGCATTTGTCAATTCTACACCTTGACATGAATTATGTGGTAAAAAGAAATCAGATGTTTCTGAATATTGAGAGTACCAAGCATCTTTTACTGCGGCATCATCACAAGCAAGTGTTTTACCACCGGACGCTTCAACATTATCTAATGCTTTATTGATTGCATTGAAGTCATAAATTGTATAACGAATTGTCCGTGTTTCCGAAGGATATACTTTGTAATTATTTTCAGTCCATGCAAGCATATGTGCATTATCAGTTGACAGCGCTGAATCTACCCGATAAATGTGCCCAATTGACGAACCATCTTTTGACGCACGGGCTAAAGTAATCAATCGTGTAATGTCGGTATAATTGATTGTTTTACCTGCAACGTATTCGATACGCCCAAGTTGATCCGACCAATTATCATGTTCTTCACCGGCTGGCATATCTGTGTTAAAGTTTGCCCCGACCCAAAAGTAATCATGACCATTGTGTTGATACCACGACAGAGTTTGCGTATGCCCGACGTTATTCAATCGCATACTGTCTTGGAATGTAGCCGTCGATGGCGTTGTGGAATTATCAATCAATAAACGGTGAATATAATTCACATCAGTATCACCATCGTCATGCTTTTGCAACGCATACACATATGTTGTGCCTACGTAATACCGTTGAATAGTGTTCGTCCAGTGCATACCCTTAATGTTAAACTCGTGGTGTGCAGTAATATGTTTCGGTGTTGGAAATGCCATAAATTTTCTCCTTTGTCTAAAAAACAGAAACAGAAACAGAAATTGATCATAACAACATTGAAATAAATTGTTGGCACGGCATAATTATTTTTCGGTCAATCACATCGTATCAACAGCCCCAACTCTATAGGAACAATGTGAATTATCAGTGAATTTAATGTAACTTTTCAGCAAAATTCCCATCACACATAAATCCCAACTATGTATATTTAACCGTTTCTCCTAGGCATAAGCTGTAGTGAATTGATTGTGCTTAGATTCTATATCCAATGCATTCATTTTTAAGTTTTTTCAATGTAGTAGTTGCCTTCACCCCTTTCGTTTACTTCATCAAATTAAAAAAGTCACAACATTAATTGTGACTTCGTACATCTATTCATTCCCCGGTTTACGAATAATGTGTAACGGTTCCGGAATATTTAAGTCACCACCATTTTTATATCCAGATTTGCTATCTGTCTCGAGCGAATTAACCCACTGAACTGCGTCCGATTTTGTTTTTCCTTCGAAATAGATTTTATCGCTGTTTATTCCAATTACTTGATACATTTAATTTGTTATCCTCTCTGTTTCTTTTATGTATTGTACTGCTAATACCTGATTCAAAAAAGGAGAAAAAACCACAATAATGGTCTTACTTCTTAACAGCTAAGCATCCTTCAATGCCTTACCTGGCTTAAATGCAAGAATACTTTGTTTTCAATCACAATAGATCTGGATTCGAGGAGTTCGACAAAATTCACAATAACACAAAAATCAGATAACCAAATATTACTAAGTTACCTGATTTTTTATTTATTCGTGTGTTATTTCTCCGCTCACAATTTTTCTAAACAAACTGTCCATATTGTGGTAGGCCACGTCTCGAAAAGAGAGTCTTATCGTTAATTTTATACTGATAAATCACAACTTTTTTATCTTCATTACTAATTGAATAACCGGCATCCTGAATTTGTGCTAAATGAACTGCACTAATATTCTTAAATGGATAAGCTTTTTTAAATTTATTTTGTATTGTGAGTTTGTACGTTCCCTTATTTTTTGAGTTCTTCTTATTTTTAAACCCTGGTAATTTCCGTTCATAGATAACCGTATATTTAGATCCTTTTTTCGTCATCTTAGTAATTTTGTGTTCAGACATTTCACCATAGTCATTATATTTCAATGATTTACCGTCAGTTGTAATCGAAAAAGTTGGGGTTTGGAGTGACTCTTCAAAATCACTCAAAGTGACGGTTGCACCGGTGTTCCGGAACTGCCAACCATTTATACTATTTGTCTTGGGCTTAACGATTGAAAAATATTTTTTCTTAGCCGTTACAATAGTTGTCGCGTTAATCTTTTTCTTATTCAACTGTTTCGAACTTAGTGTATTAGCATCAAAACTAAACGTAGGAATTCCCTTCACATTTTCGCTTGGTATTACTCGAAGAACAGTTCCTTTTTTCACGTAAACTTTCTTCTTACCGTTTTTTCCAGTGTACCCCACTGCAATTTTTTGTTTTGCTTTCACATATGTTGGCTCAGATGTAATATAGCTTTTAGCACTTGTCGCGGCGGAAGCACTACTAACAAAAGACACACTAGCAATAACTGTTAACAATCCCAAAAATGCATTCTTCTTATTCATAATTTACTCCTTAATCATTTGGGCACTATCAAACCCATCTGGAATTGCACCACCATCATAGGTTACACCACTATCTTTGTTGTACGATCCAAAATTATTACCTACAATGGAAACGTGCATCGTACTACCACTTTTATTAAAGAATCCAATCCCACCTCCCTTGGCACCATCACTTGATTTATTTTCGTAAACCCGAATTTTTGTCATATCAACTTTCTCAGTATGCGTTTTCTTAACCCAAGTTGAAATAGCGATACTCTTGTCTACCTTGTAGTCTGCATAGTTATAACGGAAATAATTTCCAGCAAATGTGCTATCCCAAATTTTTGGAAAGTGCACAGGTGCGAGTAATGAATTAGACATATCACTTCCTATCGATAAGCCACCTGTTGGAACCGGGTTATAGACATAATTGTAATTGAATTTAATTCCACTGATTTTTTTGCCCGTAACCTTATAGTGCTGCCCAATAGGAAATTGTGCGTAAGAATCGCTACGAGGAACCCACCGATTTCTGCGTACATCGATATTTGTAGTTGGTGTATCGTCGAAATCTCCCTTGGCTACGTGCTTTTCACCAAATCCGCCCGCACCTTCATCTGAGGCATAATCTACGTCAATAGATTCATTATATAGACCTTTATATTTATGTGTAGGGTTTTTCTTTTCATCATCCGTATCTCGGAGTTTCCCACGGTCCTTAGTAGCCCCATAGCCATTAAAATCACAATTCTTTATATTAATATTTTTACAACCCATTAAATCCACAAAGTGGGTGTTCGCCGCGTGAAAATTGATGGTTAGGTTATCCAGTGTCAATCCATCAACTTTGAAAAGACGAAATGAATGAGAACCTGATGTAGCACCTTTTGTTGCAAATGTACCGTTTTTCCAAGTCAAATTTTTGGCTTGTTTAACGGAATAAAAATATCCCGATCCGGTAAAGGTTGCACCGCTTGCATCAATAGTAACACCACTAGCAGCCGGCAGTTTAACTTCCGTACCAATTTTAAATGTGCCTTGGAGATTAACTTTACCATTAGCACTAACTGCGGCAAAAGCTTTATTTAAAGTTGCACTATCTCCACCGTTAAGTTCGTTTACTGTAGCAGCTCGGAGATATTTTGCATTTCCAATAATAGCGTCAATTTCATTTTCATCTAAATACGATTTTAATTCCGCACCCCCATCTTTGGTGACAACAAGCGTATCTTCACCTTCAGTATACGTATCTTGAAGCACATCAGCACGTCCAATACCCAATCCAATCGAAAATAGCAACTCGTTAACAATTCCCACGGTTGCTATCATCACCCCTACATTTTTTAAAACTTTGTTCATAAAATATTCCCCCAAAAATATAATAATTAACTATGTATATTCATTAAAGCTTATGCATTTGAATTATTTGTGAATTTTTTGAGATTTTATTGTTAACTGCACCAATTGTAGTTTCAGCAACGTTACATAATTAACACCTTTCGCAATTTTCATATGTACGAGATGTAATAATTCAAACAAAAAATGACGATGTATTATCCAACTTAATGGACATACCTCGTCATTTATGTTATTTCTTAGCGACTGCTTCCTTCAATGCCTTACCAGGCTTGAATACAGGCACAACAGAGGCAGCGATTTCAATTTCGGCACCAGTTCGTGGGTTACGGCCTTTACGAGCGGCACGGTCACGAACTTCAAAGTTACCAAAGCCGACCAATTGAACGTTTTCGCCCTTAGCTAAGTATTCTTGAATTACGTTGAAAAGTGCATCAACGGCAGCTCCAGCATCTTTCTTAGTTAAGTCAGTAGCAACTGCTACTTGGTCAGTAAGTTCTTTTTTGTTAGCCATGTTAGTTCTCCATTTCAAATTTATAGTCTTGAGTTTAGCATATCTTCGTAGTCATGTGACATCAATTTTTTTACATATATTCCGGCTAAGCCGTAACAAATTGACATCATTAACTTCATTTGGAAAATTTATTCTTTAAGTTGTTACATTGACTTGCCATTAGACGACATTTCTAGAATTAGGGGCTTTCACCCTAATTTGTTATTTACTTGATGCTCTAGTTATTCATGAGATGTTACGTTACTATTTCCAACAGAATCAGAGACTAATATCGAGACGCAAACAACAATTAAATCTGCAAAAAACAATGCCTTCCTAGGCAGAGCTACATTGAACACGTTTGCGTATAAATTGTATACCGCAAAATCTGACACAAAAGCCATTGTAACCACCATCGTTAAACACCCAATTATTAATTTAATGGTTTGTTTGGTAATAACAATTTCCTCCACAATGTTATATCTACTCATGATAAATTTGCTTTACAGCATTTAGATTTTGAGTAGTGATATAGTAATCGTACTTTCCATCAATAAAGAACTGATTCATAACGCTGTGTCGATTCTTGTCATGTTTCAATCCAAGAGCGTGTCCAAGTTCATGTGCATCATTTAGGTACTTCCCTTCTGCTGAAAGATGCCAATCTTTAGCTGCCTGGGTATATAAACTAATGACTTCGTGATCAATCATGTTTCCACGTGTCCAAATCTTAGTGGCTCCAGTTGCATTAGTCGTCTCTTTAGCACTTTTATTTTGCCAACGTACAACAATGGTTGCCTTCGTTTTAACTTGTTCGAAGTGTACGAGTTTTGTCCCATTCCATTTCTTTACTGCTTTTTGAAAAATCCGCTTATTTGCTTTTGTACCATTTTGAAATCGATACGTTATATGCTGGGGATTGTCCAACTTAAATGGATTAATTGGTGAATAACTTTTAGTGCTTGCACTAGCAATCCCAGGTACAGATGTCCCACCAATAACGATCATTAGTAGTAGCAACACTTTTAATAGTCCTTTTTGTGTTTTAATCAATTTCCTAACTCCTCTGTTTTTCGCATTTTGACTGACAGCAACATACCACCAATTGCTAATAAAATTGTAAATAGACCTTGGGACGCCAACAAAATCCTTGAATTGGTACCAGTATCAGGTAGCTCTGTTTTTGCATCATCGACAAACGAAACTGTTTGTTGTTTAGAAGCCACTACTGTAAAGTCAACTGGCTTTTTATTCATAATGTTGTATCCATCTGGCGCACCCGTTTCAGTTAATGAATAGTCACCTGCCAACAAATCCTTGAAGATATGTTCACCATTTGCATCAGTTTTACCTATTGATACAAGGTTTCCAGCCTTATCTTTTAACGAGAATTCAGTACCAGCAAGCACCTCACCACCTACTCCATGTTTAGTAACTAATACATCACCTTTGGGTGCCTTATCGTAAACCAACGTCACTTCTTTATCTTTCATCAAAACGGCCTTATCATCGTTCAAATAGTCCATTCCAAGTGCAACATCGGCTGTATCTGGATTTTGTAATACATATCCATCAATGTCTTTATTTACGTTGTAAAATAATTTTGAATTTTTCATCAACATGTAATTCGATGATGAAACCGGTAATGAATAGTTCCTAGTTGATTCTCTGCTGTTATCGAAATCTGAGGTTCCATAAAATCCCAAAATTGGATACCAACTATTGGTTATATCGTTTGCAATTGACTTACCATCAGAATCAACGTAGTGCACCGTAAGCTTTTGTGCTTTCCGATATACTTCATTAATGGCTAAGGGGACGATGTTTACTAAATCGTTCCAATCTGGAATTGGTAACGATTGATTATTCACAGATGAACTTGGTGAGCTCCAATTAAAATTCAAACTATTATTTTTCAATTTTGTTAACATACTTGAAATCTGCATTGGTTCCTGAATAGATGAATCATCCGTTTTATCTAAATACCCATTAAACATAGCGGTATTTGTCCTATCACTGGTATTCGCTCGATACCAATCAACTGTATAACTGTTGAAATCAATACCTAATGAAGCCCAGTTGGCATTACCTTGTTTTGGAAAATATTCAGTGCCATCTTGGTCAAAATAATGGACTTTAGATGGCTTTTTGTAGACTAATGTAATTTCTTTATCCCTGGCCAAAGTTGCGTCACCATAACCTGGTATTCCATAATTATTTACATCATCAACTTCATTCCTATTCTTATACATTGGAATATTTTCCATATAAGCCGCGCTAACTCCATTAACTCTTATATTGCTTGTAAACTGATTACGGGGAGGATAATCAATAAATGAACTATCTGGTAAAAACTTATATCCAGCTAGCGCTTGACCCGCGGCAGTACGAGCACTCGTAACCCGTAAATATGGACTTGATTCCGTCCACGTTTTCTGTCCATCCTGCGAAGGAATCCAAATATCCGTATAATTTAAGCCTGTACCATTAACTGCACCGTCCCTTTCATTGCCTTTTGAAGTCGAATAATCACTGTTTAATTGAGCAAATATTTCACTAGAATCACTTTCATCAAAATTGAATGTAACCTGACCTGCACCACCACCTTGCCAGGCCATCGCAACCGGAACAACATCAGCCAATATTTTCTCTCCAAACTGATTTACAAAATGTACGGTCAATTTTTGAGGTCGCCTATAAACATACGTTAATTCCGTAGTCTTGGGCCCAATTACTGGATAGCTTCCCGATGAGAATGTTAAATCTGAAAAACTCTGAATCCTAAAATTGCTATTATTAATATAGGTTAATTCCGAATCGTAATAATAATTAACAATCCCTTTTTGAATGACCGCATCACGTGGCCCACTAAATGGCGCTGTTTCATTTCGCCAAAAGTCAGTTGACTTTGATGTAGGGTCTTTAATTACCACATCATCTTTAATCTTGTTTCCATCTTGATCAATATAATGAATCAGTGTCATTCCCGGTATAAGTGTTGTGGCTTCATTTGATGAGAAATCATATTCGTCTGTATCATTTTTAAAATATGCTGTCCCACTTACTTTTAGCAAGTCATCTTTTGTGTTAGTTTGTGATGCATGAAAGTAATTTTGAATTACATAAGAGTGTCCATAAAAATCACTTGAACTGATAAATGATTTATCCGGTGTATACGTCACTGTCGTAGTTCCATCACCGGCATTTGTGCTAGTCACTTTAAACTTTTTAGTTACATCAGCTGTGCCATCTTGATAAATATCAACTGAACTTGTATAGAAGTACGCATTATCATTCTTTGGAATTGAAATTTGAAAATTCACATCACTCCAATACGATGCTGAATCAGTTGTTGGCACGTATTCAATATATTTGCTTGTCCACTTTTCGCTATTATCACTTAATTTATTATCCTGTACGTTTTCTTCGTCCGTATCGGTATTTACCATTGTTGGTTTGTTCTTTTGAAAATCACTTGCGACGTCTGCATGAGCGTCCTTAATTACAAAATTTGTGCCAATTGCGATACTAAATAGTAAAATCGCAATACATAAAAATTTATACTTAACTGCCATAAATTCTCAAACTCCTTCTTTTAACTTTGAAATTAATAAGTTTGCCAATAATCATGTTAAATTTCCTCTCGCTTTCTATTCAGAAATAACATGACCATTCCAAGAACCATGCCAATAGCTCCAATGGTTAAAAGCACTGGATTACGTTTCATATCAAAGCCAGTTTGTGCAAGTTTTCGAAGTGTTTGTTCTTTAGCGCTATAAACTTTTACAGTTTTTGAAGTAATGTCAAAGGATGTATAGACCGTTGACGCCTTAGTTAACAGCCTGTAGCCATTGACACCTTTACTCTCAACCAACCAGTACTTGGCCTTACTCAAACCTTGAAATGTGGCAAACCCTTGTCTATCCGCCGTAACAGTGTAATCACGGCCATTGCGTTGAACGAAAACACCATTCATTGCATCCTTTTTTGATAACGCGAGTTTCAATTTAATGCCAGACAGTGGTTTATTTGTCCCTTTTATCAAACTTTGGATTTTAATTTGTCCTAACTTTTGAATCGGTTTTTCCAATGGTACTGAACGAATCAATCCACTTTTAGGAATTAATTCAACATGATATGAACTTTTGCCATTTACCTTCAAAGGCAAGGAAACTAAGACCGGTTCCATCGGCGCCTTAACTAATTTCGATTTGTTTTCAAATACTACGTATGTGCCAGGTGTCATGCCATCACGATCAGTTAGTTCCGCATGACCATGTACGTCAGTCGTTATCACCTTTGTAAATCCAGTAAAGGAAAACGATTTTGAATCTTTCAAAACAATTTGATGGTTATTCGTGGCCACAACTTGCTTGATTGTGTATCGTTCATGATTTAATGGTATAAATGTATTGCTTCTACCAGTACGAACATCTTTTTGAATCGCAATGCTTACCGAGGGATTTTGACTTGCTTCTACCCTAAACGTGAATAGAACACTAGCTAGTATCATTCCCGTCAAAACCAAAGATATTTTCGGTTTATTGATTTTCATAATTTGATGTTCCTTTCACCAAAAGTGTTTTTCTCTTGTGTTTCTTTCTTAGTGCTAACACGCCAATTACTAACATCACAACTATCAAAAATGCAGGAATCACATATTGATACGCAAACCAATTTCGAACTTGTGTGGGAACTTTCTCGGCCACTTTTATTGGCACCCGTTCTCCCATTACTAAAATCCGATACGTGTTAATTCCAGTTGGCCAACACGTCAATAGCGTTACAATATCTTGATTCTTACGAATTAATGTTTTATCAACTTGACTGGGCTTTACCTTTTCAATTTCAAACACTTTGTAAGCAAACGTCTTGCCAAGGCTATGAACATAGAAAACGTCCCCTTTTTTCATTGTTTGTACATCAGAAAAAAGTCGTTCCGTCTTAACTCCTGAATGCCCCGACAAAACTGAATGTGTGTTATCACTTCCGGTTGGGAGTGAAGATGTATCAAATTGCCCAACTCCACGATCTAAAGTATTTAAATCAGTGTGCTTATATATTGGTAGGTTCTTCATATTGATGTCAGGAATCTCTACATAGCCTAGCAAGGTTTGATTGTTATATGTTTTGCTGTACCATGACTTCATGTATTTGTCTTGTGTGCCACCAGAGTCACTAGCTTGACGTTTGAAGAGTTCAATATTATAGGACCGCGCATCGGTCAATTGCCGTGCTAACGTTGCTTTTGAGGCACGACTGATAGAATCGTCATACTTCTGAACTACATAGCTGTTGGAGTGATTATTGATGAAATATCCGACAACAGGGTACATTCCAACTATTACCGCGGTAATCAACATTAGCGTCGCCACTAATGATTTCCTTTTCTTTTTAAGTATTAATTTTTTTGCATATTCTCTTTTTTCCTCTGGTGTCATTAAAGCAATATTTTGTTTAACCACGTTTACACCCACTATTTCGCATAAATATCTTTGTTTCTAAATTGAAGCGAACAACCAATTGAAAATGATTGTTCGTCAAAAGTACCAATCGGGAATCGAACCCGAATTGTAGAATTAAAAAACCACAAGCCCCTGGCTGATCCCCAAGCCTACATTGACTGAGATAAATGGATTATTTTCTAAATTAATATAGCTTGATACTGCTTGATATGAATTACCTGAATTAATCTGTTAATTCATCCAAGGCAGCGTCAATTGACTTATTGTTTTTATTCAAAATAAATGCACCACCAGCGCCGACAATAGCGACAAGTGCTAATCCAGCTAACGCGAGGTTAGTACCAGTCATTGGTAAAATTGTTTGCTTAGCGTCCAAGAATTCTTGGTCAACTTTGCCATCAAGCGTCGCAATCGTTACATGAACTTTCACAGGATCACTAATACGGTCATAGCCTTTTGGTGCATGTGTTTCAACAACGAAATAGTCAGTTCCTAATTTGCCATCAACAGACAACCCACCCAGTGAAAATTCACCATCGGCATTCGAAGTTAATTCAATATCAGTCCCAGCAGCGTATCCTGAGTCCTTAGGTGTCAAAATAGTTTCATCTGTTGCTGATTTATATCGTAAATAATTGCCAGCAGTGGCATCTGCTTGTGATGCCGCAATTTTAAATTTGGCACCCGCAATCGGTTCTTTAGATTTTTCATCTTCCTTAACCCCATCAAATCCACCTAAAGCAATTTCTGGAACGTTTTCGGTTACAGTTGTTTTTGGATACAAAGGATCTGGAACTGGAGTGTCTTGCGTAAACGTTGGAGTACCTGGAACAGTCGTTTTGTCCATTTCAACACCGTTAGCGTTGGTATAGTCCACAGTTAAGTAGTTAGCAATTAACCCTGTCAATTTTGAATCGGCCTTAACAGTCGTATCAAATGAAGTTAACAACTTAGCATCTTCACCGGTCGTAGCCACTGCGTTCGCTACTTTTGTCATTCCGGCAGAAGTAAAGTCAATCTTCAAAACACCACCAAACCCTGTTGGCGCGGCAATTGTGTAGTCAGTTCCTGCGTTTAAAGAAATCGGCGTTGCAGTCGATAATTCAGTATCACCATCAGACACCTTACCTACTGCAAATTTTAAGTTGCCGGCATATGATAAGTTCGCATTAAGTGCATCCAACAATTCAAATTTCTTAGCAGTTACAATTGATCCGTTAATGGAATCAGATAAACCTGCCGGTGCATTGGCAGCAAATGTATAGGTTTTAGTTGATCCAGCGTATGCGCCCTCTAATTTTGAGTTCTCAATGAACTTATTAACTGATAAATCGTTGACAATATCATTCTTTGGATTGAGTTGGACATCATAAACCAGCTTGTCGTCAATCGTCCGTGGTAAGGCCACAAGTGTTGGTGCGTGAGGTGCTTTAACTGATTTAGAAGCAAGTTCTGAAGTGATGTAGTACCCATCAGCCGCTTTACCTGTCCCTAGTTCAAACTTATAAGAACCATCTTCGTCTGTTTTACCCGTGTAATTTGTTGAAGCACCAACAACGGTATAGTTCCCTGCTGTTTCGCCAGCAGTAATCGCTGCCAAGTCAGCGCCCGATTCTAACTTAGATAAATCAATATCGGAACCTGTCTTGCCTGTGGCGGGGGCAATCTTCACAGTAACGAATGGTACATTTGCCAATGGCTTAGCACCATCAATTCCTTTTTCATTACCGATTCCGGCAGTCGTTTCACCATCGGTAGTTGCAGTTGTGCCTCGTTGGTACTTATGAACAGTAATTGAACGTTCTGACGTGTCATCTCGTACATCAGAAGCAGCGCTTGCAGTAGTTGTTCCGAAGAACGGAACCGCAATTGGTGCGGTTGATGATGCGAATACGCCTAACACCGCCGCTGAAACTAAAAATCGTGCTGCAATCTTTTTGGGTTGCATGTTGAAATCTCCCTATGCTCTTTTTGTTGGTATGCTGTCAATTCAGCTACCACAGCTCGCACAGTGTACATTAAAAAAATACATTGACATAATATATGAAAAATTTTGGGACAAAAAAGGAGTTCCTCATCACCGTGAGAAACCCCTTTTGTCGAATTACTTATTTGTGTCATTACCAGACCAATGAACCTTGAGTGAAAATGTACCATCATCATGCAGTGTCCATTGCATAGCTGAGCTACCATAATATGAAGCATTATTTTCTATCAACCACTTGTCCATTCGTTCAAGAATTTTGTATCTGTCTGTACCGTTAAATGTTTTTGTATCGTCCATTCTGAAAGCCTTTCTATTCATTTTTCATGTGATATGTTTGTTTCTTCTTTGTATTATTCAAATACATTATGTACAGTGTAAACGTTTACAGCTTATTAAACCATATTAAATTTAATATTAGTAATCAAAATCGTAAATCACAGAAAAAAGGATTGCCTAAGCAATCCTTTAACGTTTTTTAATTCTCCCACTATCAAACCTTGCTTGTTTCTCACCTAAATCTTTCGTTCCTTGTAAAGCTTGAATCCAATATAACCGGCACCTGCCATCATAACTGCTGAAATCAACAACAGTGTCATACTAGTAGTTGCCATGAATCCAGTATTTGAAAGCTTGCGACCACCAGGAATTGGTTGCTTATCAGTCAAGTGAACCACTACCTTGTTTGATAATAAGTCATGATTCCCCTTGCCGTCTGCATTGGCCTTGGCATCAGAGCGTAAATCTTGTGAGTTGAACTTCAAGTGCCCCACGTTTGGAATCGTGTAGCCCTTGCCGTCCTTATCACGGTACTTCTTAGCGGTGTAGTTTGAGTTAACCTTGGCATCAAAGTACACGTAAATGTCTTTACCAGCCCATTTTTGTGAGTTCTTAGCCTTAACAACCGCTAATCCACCGGCTTTTTGTTGAATACTTGGTGTAAATTGCTTGGTAACATCTTTACCATCAACCGTTACCTTGTACTTACCAGTTGGAGTGAAAGCATCTTCAAATGGATCAGTGATTTGTAAGTTCTTCAAATCAGATACAGATGGAACATGCCCAATAATCAATGCTTTCTCAACAGAACCAAGCTTGGCATTCAATTCTTTGGACTTCTTACCACCAGTTACCCAGTATTTTTCAACTGAGGCTTTAGGTTGCTTGAAGTGTACTGTTACATTAGGAGTTACCAAGTCAGTTGGTGCACCTGGCTTACCTGGTGTACGAGTTTTAGCATTTGAATCTAAATCCTTGTCATCGTAAGTCATGTGGCCTGCGTTAGGAATGACAAATTCTTGCTTCTTAGCGTCCCAGTACTTCTTATCAGTAGAGTGGGCACCAAGTTTAGCAGTGAAGTAAAGTCGAACGTGTGCGCCAGACCAAGCAGAAGAATTCTTAGCTGCTGCTTTAACTAATCCAGCTTCCTTCTTCTCGATTGATAATTTCCATTGCTTCGTCACATCAGTTTCTTTACCCTTCGCATCAACAGAAACGACCTTAACAATCTTTTCGGGGATTAATGCGTCAACAACCTTGTCGTAAATGGTTACATTACGCATGTTGTGTGAGTATGGGTAGTAAGCGTCAATTACATATGGAACAGTAGCCGAGTTCTTGACTGCTTCATCCTTGAGTAACTTGTTGTTCTTACCAACAATGTTCTTATCAACACCAGGCTTCTTAACGAGAACGTGAACTGGTGGTGTTGGTAAATCAGTATCAGGTGTAGTGGTTGTTCGAGTCTTTGCGTCAGAATTCAAATCAAAGCCGTTAAACAACAAGTGAGCCACGTTTGGAACAACGTATTCATCAGTATTCTTGTCATAGTACTTCTTTGAAAGTGCCTTTGAATTTACAGCAACATCTAAGTGCATTTCAAGTTTATGATCGTTCAATGAAGCTGAGTCATTGGCGAACCATTGGACAAGGCCACCAAATGAACCAGTTTTAGGTGTAACTAAGCGACCAGCTTTAGTGATGTCCTTGTTACCGGCTGTCACGTCGATAATCTTAACTGCCTTGTAAGTGAATCCTTCTTCAAGTGTATCTTTCAATGAAACCTTAGTTAAATCTTTGGCAGCATCGAGTAATGGCAATTGACCAGGGATTACGAACTTAACAGTTTGATCAACATCGTCCTTGTCATCCTTCACGTGTCCCGCTTGAGTATCGATATACTTTTCAACACCTGGCTTTGGCATGTTTGGAAGAACGGGGTCTTTAACAGTGAACGCTGATTCAACCGCGAGTGCGTCCGCTACTGATGTTTCAGCTTCATCAACCTTAACGTCATCATTAACTTCTGAGTCGGCTTTATCAGTTGGTGTGGTGTCTTTTTCGTCAGCCGCTTTATCACTTGTAGTGTCAACCGATGCTTCTGAATCAGTATCAACACCATCTACGGCAGTCTTAATAGCAGCGTCAGTCAATACAGCGTTATCAGCAACAGCTTTCGTAACCTTTGGAAGTTGTTCATCTTCATAGGCTTTTTCAAGTTTAGTGTTGTCAATAGTACCGACAGTCTTACCGTCAGCAACAATCGTAGTTTTGTCCTTTGCGACAGTAATAACGTATTCAGTTGGGTTTAGTGCGTGCGTCAAATCAGAAGCCTTAGTTTCCTTCATTGAGTAAACACCAACCGCTAACTTAGACCAAGTACCCTTTCCGTTTACAGTAGAAATAGTTTGAATAACTTTGCCTTGGGCGTCTTTAAGTTCAAATTCCGCACCAGTGGCAGGAACATACTTATCAGTACCAGCGTAAAGGTCATCACCAATTACTTGGTTATCTTTTTCAAATGGAACATCAGCAAGAAACAAGTTATTCATGATGTTTTCAGGTTTGAATTCACCATCTTTAGCCGCGTCCTTTTCATCAAAGTTAACATCTGTATTAGCGATTTCAGTAGTTGAAACTACCTTGTCGCTATCGGCGTCTGCATCTTCGGAGTCGGCCGCAGCATCGTCATCAGATTCAGAACCCTTATCTTGTTGGGCACCGTTTGAATAAATTTGAATACCTTGTGTGTCATCATTGTTCTTAGCTTTGTAAGTGAAGTAATACTTGTTCTTGTTGAGGACGTGCGAGTTACCAGCGTCTACTTCTTGAGCGTAGTATTTACCTTCTGGCAGATAAGTATCAAATTCAAACTTACCATTCTTCACTTTGGCAAGTGCTAATGTCGTATCCGCTTTCACATCTGCATCCAAGATTTTAAAGTCGTCAGCATTACGCAATGCGAATACTTGACCATCTTGGGCATCTTGAATATCAATTTGTGGTTGGTTATCTTTGTAGCCTTTTAATACTTGTTCTGATTTGTGACCAATGATGTTCAATAATTGCAGTTGGTCATTAACAGTTGTGTCATATGAAGTTGCCTTGACCGTTTCACCGGCATAAGTAACGTCAAAGTTGTATGGCTTGGCAACCGTCACGCCGGCTGGTGCCTTTGTTTCATCAAGTTCATATGAACCGATGTATAAGATAGCATCTCCAGTGGTTGTCTTACCGTCTTTGTCAGTCGTCATTACAAGTGCTTTTGCCTTGTCATCAGTACCAAGACCCTTAGCATCAATGTATTGACCTTCTTTAACACGAACAGTGCCGTCTGGTGTAACTACGTCCTTCGTTGCTTTAAGCATGAATTGGTAGCCTTCACCTGGGCGCTTGTCATAAGTAAGACCCATGTACTTACCAAGGTCAGACTTTTGTTCGCCAATGCCTTGCATTGTTTGAACAATCTTAGAGACCGTCAACTTACCCTTTTGGTTTTCGTCAGGGAAGTTAAATTCCATGTATTGCTTACCAGTATCGTCTTGCTTATCGACTGAGATAGTCATTGGTTGAGAAGCAAGTACATAACCATTAGGTGCATGGACTTCTTCAAGTTGATAACGGTTAACACCAAAATCAAGTGAATCTGTCGTGAAAAAGTACCCTTCATCGTTAGTTTTGAAGATGTCTGTCTTATCAGTCTTGTTTGGCACATTCATTTCAAGGTACTTACCAGTAACTAAGTCTTTGATTTTGAATTGGGTATCAGCAAATGGAATTACCTTACCAGTTTCAGAATCAACCTTAGTCACCTTGATTGGCCATGAAATTTGGTCATCATCTTCGTCAAATGTGTAGCCTTTTGGACGAGTAGACTTACCATCGTTATCAATGACTCCGTTCTTGGCGTCTTCGGTAACTTTGATGTGCAATGGTTGAATAGCCTTTAATCCGTCAGGAAAGTTTTGGGTTCCATCTTGCTTAGTTTTTTCTTCGGTGATTGTGTAGTGTCCATAGGGTAAATCATGGAATACTGCATTACCATTGTCATCTGATAAGTCTGAGTAAAAGACATTACCATCAGCCGGAATCTTAGTAGCTACACCATCCTTCTTGTTGTAGCCAGTACCGTCAGTCAACGTCGCTTTAAACTCGATGCCCTTCAATGGTTGTTGAAGTGATTTGTTTGAATAATCTTCATCAAGTCCGGCAATTGCAGTTTGGCCGGCAACTAAGGCTTTAGAACTATCCGCATCTTTGTGAATTGTTACATTGTTACGAATGATTTGTTCTGAGTCCTTAACTGGCACATCAGCAGCTACTTTGGCATCTTGGCCAGCATATTTCACGGAGAAGTTAGTCGCTGTTGAATCAACCAGGTACCCAATTGATGCCTTTGTTTCCTTAATGCTGTAATCAGCAATTTGGAAGTGGGAGCTATTGAATGCCCCTAAGTCCTTAGAAGTAATCTTCCCGCCATCGTGAGTTGTCGCAGTCCAAGTCTTACCATCGTAAAGACGAGTAATCGTATATTGTGCGCCATCAAGTGAACCGGCACCGGCTGGTGAGGTTGCATCTTTATCACGGTCATACTTTTGGAAGCTGAATGAACCATATTGTTCCTGATTCTTTTCCGCTACCTTGGTTGTGCCGACATTTTGAGCCGTCGGGTTTGCTGAGTCAAAACTTGCCTTAACTGAGGCAGAACCAACCCAATCTTTATTCAAGATGTAACCATGGTCAGTTGAAACTTCACGAATATCGTAGTCGCCCAGGGCAATCTTTTGTGAAGTTGACTTACCAAGTGCATCAACAGCAAATGGTACACCAACTTTAATCATTGATCCTTTTTGGTAAAGCTGGAACATTGTACCAGTAAGTGCGTAGAAACTACTTGGCATGTTTGTTCCGAAATCAACACCGGACTTGTCAACTTCGACATAGCCGTATTGTTCTTTATCTTGAACTGTTTCTGTGTAAGTTCCACCAGCAGCAATTGCGTTAGTATCACCCTTCGCAATTAAAGTACCCCAGTCACCGGCGCTTTGGGCTGCCGGAATGTTATAACCTTTACCAGACGCAGTTTCAACTAAGTCCATCCGTACACCAGCTGGAATACCAGTAAACGTGTAGGTATTATCTGAACCCAATTGGGCTTCACCAAGCTTCTTACCTAGGGCGTAGTCGGTACTTGTACCGCCATGGGCATTATCAGTTCCGTCATCGGCGGCCTTGTACAGTGCATACTTAGCAGCACTTAAATCATAGGCCGAATTTGGCTCTTTACGAACAGTTGAATTGTCTTCAAATGATAAACCTTGTTTTGATACTTTGACGTTAATCAATGGAATCAATGTTTTAGTCGTACCAGTGTACTTGGTTTGTAAGTTACCAGACGAATCATCTGAATTGGTGTCACCGTCAGCAGCACCATCGTAATTCAAGTAAAGTGAACCTTGATTGTAGACTTGAACGTTATTACCTGATTTGTAGCTCGCACCAGAAGAAGCTACATCTGTGTAACCTGAGTGCCTATATGTTTCACCTTTATCGCCCATGTGAGCCAAGATGTAATCAGTGTTTGGAGTAACATAAACTCGAAGTGTGTAAGTACGGTCTGCAAAACCAAGACCACTCTTACCATTCAAGATGTCACTTAACGCTGATGCTGAAACAGAGGTTGAGCCATCAGCATTCTTTTTAATAGTTGCTGCATCAAACATTTGGTTCCCAGAAGAAGCTCCATCGTCACCTCGGAACGGTGAATCATCATCGTGATTACCCTTGTGACTTACGTATACTCGGGCATCCGTTACATTCCACATAGGATCAATCGTATCTTGTAATCGGTAAGAGTCCAATAACTTAGGATTCTCAGGAACATCATTCGCAATGTCGTAATGTTGTTTTTCATTTACATTAGGTAAAGTATTGTTCTTAACTTCATCTTCGTCATCATCGGTTACGTTTTTGTATGGCGCAGTAAATGGTTGTGGCTTTTCGGAAATAGCCCAAGCGGATGCTGCCGTGAACCCTAAATATTCTTGACCAGTTCGTTTGTTTCCAGGAGCACCATCAATAATATCTTGTTGAGTTTTAATTGTTGCTGCATCATATGGCTTACCACGATCATACGTTGTGTACGATTTAGCAAAATGACCTGCAATAGTAGATGTACCTGGTTTGAAAATAACGAGCCAATTATTTTCAGTATTTTCTACACCTTCATCATAATCAATACCTGCAAGTGCATATGGATTTCCATTAGAATCTACACCAGCTTTAATACCACCGTCTGCATCGAGGATATACATACCATCAACATTAGCGGCTGTTTTTGAGCTTAACCCAACTCCTTGATTAGCATCAATATCATTAAATGAAATCCAAACTTGTTTATCACCTAAATTTGCCGAATCGTTAGTTCCGTGCTTAACAATTTTGTAGCTATATGTTGTATCATCGTATCCAGTTGTTGTATATCCGATACTTTCTTTATTGAAGGCAATAATTCCTCCGTTAAACGATGAATTATGTTTAGCACCAGTGATGGATAAGATAACATCAACTTTATCACCGTCATCATCTTTTTGGTTAATAGCATATCTGACTGATGGTAATTCACTTTCGGTATTGGCCGAATTACCTAGTTTAAAAGCAAGGGACGGTTGATTCTGTTCCATTGCACCAGCTACCGCCGATTGATAGGTTGTTGCATTGTATGAAGTTCCCACATCATTTTCAATTTTTACGCTAGTAATATTTAGTGCGCTGATATGGAATGGTTGATTTTCTAATTCAACCTTATCATTTTTGGATAGTTTGGTTGCTCCAAGCTTGCCCCAAGTTGTTGAATCCACACCAGAAATATCCGCAGCTGCCTTAACATTTAAGATGTTTGGAGATAAGTAGGTGGTTGCTACAACCGCCGTACCGGCGACACTAGTTGCAATTGCTGAAGCTACCATTGCACGTTGTAGCTTCCTTACCCATTTCTTTTTGTTCTTATGATTTCCCATTATTTTCCCTATTCCTTTTTTGGTAAATTCAATATTTTTAAAACGACGAAACGTTGTTCTATAAAAGGTTATTGACAATAACCTTTTTTTTGCGATACTAGAGCTTATAAACACGTGCAACAGAGGGAGTTTTGATCATGAAATACACCAAATTAATTGCTACAACTTTAGTCGCTGCAACCCTTTTCGGGGGCTTACTTAATTCAGTAAGTCAAGCAGACGCAGCTACTAAACATACACACATTTCAAAAATTACCAAATATAAGAAAGCCCGTTCTTACCATGTTAAGAAATCATCCGGGTACATTTACAAGCTCAAAGGCAAGCATGTAAGAAAGTCCGTTAAACTTGTTAAAAAATACAAGGTGTCAAAATTCAAGAAAGTTAACCTTTCTTCAAAGAAACGAATTACCATTAAGTATTCAACTGGTAAGAAAACAACCTATTTTTTAATCAAGAAAGGTACCAAAACACTTGGATACATTGCTTCTACTAAAATAAAAACTGGCAAATATTCGTCAACTTCTAAAACAAAAGCCGTAACTACATTTAAACCTGTAACGGCTTATCAAAATAAATTTGGTGACCTTACAAAACTAAAAGCATCTGATGTTGTTGCGGCTGATAAAGCCTATGGATTTAATAAAGATGCTCATGAATTGATGTTGAATATAGAACGCGCAGCAAGAAGTAAGGATAAGTTAGTTACTCCAGGTATGAGACCTGTACTTGGTACTATTGGACTTACCTTGAAGTCTTATACAATCAATACTGCAACTGTTAAAGCAACAGGTCACTACTACATTCAAGCTGAGTCAGATTTCAAATTAACTACTGGAACCGATATTTTTACCGGTAAAACAACCAGCTCATATCTTGCCGGCAGTCTCGTAGCTGGCCCATATCTTAAAAACGCGAACGCCGGTTTTGCATATCAAAAAGTAGGGAATGATTCGAATTTTTCATTATCTAAATCAATCTCACTTAAAGACATGAAAATTTATGATTTTTCGAAAAAAGCGCGTTTTGTAACGCCTGATGGAAAAACTCAAATTTATTACTATGCTCAAATTACCCCTATGCAAACCGGTACACCACAAGAATACTTTGATAAATACGGTAATTATGGAGATACAACTTATTGGGGGTGGATTAGCTCACAATATCTTCGTATAAAAAAATATCAATAATCATTTCCAAACACTTCGCAAATCGTGAGGTGTTTTTATTTACTCTCAATTTGCTTTGGCGGCATCATTTCGAACAATTGCTTAGCCAACTTTCCAGTCAATGCTTGTTCTCCTACATAGTCTCCACGAATAATAATTCGTTTTGTGGCGTGATAGTAATACGGTGGCTGTTCAAAACATGTTGTGAGTGTAATTATTGGTGAATTATCAGTCTTAGAAGTATTTCGTAGCCATTCAGAAGCCGCATCAGTGTTATCAATAATATGCTTTAACGTTTGCTTATACTGATAAACCTTGCGCCCATCAGTTACATAAATCTTAAATCCAGCTAATGACGTCCCACTAATGTTCCTTTGTAGTGGTGAGAAGTATGTTCGGTAGTCAGCCATGTTGTGCGCTGATAACGCATAGTTTGACTTCCCCATTACATCGGCTTCTTTTAGGAATCCATCATTTACCCCTTTGGGTGTTCCAGCCCCCGACGCTAAAGCGACGTTTGATGTACCTTCATAGATTGGTAGCTCAATACCAAGTTCTGGAACTGACACATAACCTCGTAGCGTTTCCATTCTTACCACTTTTTGTAGCTTATTCATTGCTGACCAAGATGGAATATCATCTCCTAAACCATAATCAGCCTTAACTTGCTGATGCTTGATTTTAGAAGATGCCGCGATACGGTCTGCATTATGCTGTCCAAGACGACCTTGCCACCAAACTGGATTAACAGCTAATACCAAAGTAGTAATCGACATGGTGATCAATGTAATGCAAATCCCCATCTGCGCTTTGTGATGCTTCCGTTTCTTTGTTCGTGTTGTTTTAATTGTCATGCCTGTATACCTCTACTAATTAATTTGTAGCCAAATCAACTTGTTATAGCTCTACAAATTAACTTGTAGACTTGTTATGAATTAACTTTTGCGCTTGATTGGTCTTCATAGTCTGCAATAGCGTAAGCAAGTCGTGTGTTATGCCCCTTGTTCGTTGCAAGAACATTTTTTGCTGATGCCAGGTCGTCAATCTTCAAGAAGTTGGCACCAATCGCGTAAGTTCGGTCATCAGTAACTAAGTCCTTGTTGGCAAAGCTATCCTCATAAATCTTGGTAATACTATAACCATCTTTAGATGTAATAGCGTCATCAAGTTTAGAAAAACTATCGTTGGATGAACTTTGAGCTGTACTTGTTTTTGGTGGCATTGATGGTTGCATGAACGTTGCGTCTCCATCAGTATTATCAGTCTGTTTAGTTACTTCTTTACTTGATGCTTCCTTGGACGGTGAATTCTTCTCCAATTGTTTAGAATAACTGCTTGCGGTTGCCGACTGATCCTTTTGTAACTGCTCAATTCGTGTGTCATAAGATTTAGACATGGCACTACGTTGGCTATTAGAGAACAGTAGCGTGCCAGAAATACCAACAATCATCAATACTCCTAATGCACTACCAACCATAGCCATTGGTTTCCACGATTGCGTGTTCTGTTGCGTAGGTTGCTTATGTTTAGAAGATTCATCATTTGTGATTTGTTTAAGCATTGCTAATTCAGTTTGTTTCTCAATCAATTGTTCTAATTTACTAGGCTTTTCAGATTGAGAAGTTGGTTGCGGGACTTGTTGAGCCACGTTAGCGAAAGATTGTACCTGCATTTGAAGACTTGTGTTTTGCTTTTCAAGTTCCGTAATAGTTGTTTCAAGAATGCTTGCTTGACGATTGTTTTCAGCCAATTCCCGGTCACGAGTTGCTACTTGTTGTCGTAGTTCTTCAACGTTTGACCCGGCCTGTTTAGTATTTTCCAAGACGGCCTGGTGTTGAATTGCATTGTCCTGTTCAATTAGCCAAGCATTAGCATCACTATCAATCGTTGAAGCCATATCATTGAAGATTTGAGCGAGTAAATGTTCATTCTTAGCTACTTCTTTATTCAAGTTGGCTTGAACACGTAATGTACGTTCTTTTCGTTCATCACGTTCTAACCGCTCAACTTTCTTCATATGGTCTTGATCCAACGGCTCAATGATTTCCGCATACTTATCAGCTGCCAGATTTTTGTACTTAGCGGCTGACACAGTTCGCAGATTCATTTCATCATTTTTGCGTTTAGAAGCTAACAGTTCTAAATTTGATTCATATTCACGTTTCGCATCAGCTTGTGCTTGTTCGTGTGCATCATCGAGTTCTAATATTTCGGCTCTTAATTCTTCACGTTGTAATGCTAGTAAGCCATCTACAACTTGTTTGTGGGTCACATCACGGTACGAATAATCTGATTCAATTTCATTTACCGTGTTTGCTACTGCTGCCTGAATGTTTGCAAATTGTTCATTTTGCACCGCATCCATTTTGTGGTTTAATTCATCAACCACTTTTTGAATGTACTTGTTAGCGTTCTTGTGTGCCTCGTTAACTCGATATGCAACATAATCAGGGCTAGCGGGTTCAACCTGAACAAGCGTGTCGTCAATATCAAATAACTGTGGTTGTACTTGATATTGATTTAGTAGTACCGGTTGAGAAGAAACATGCTTGGTGTGCTCTGGAGATTTTACACGTTCAACATCAGCTCGTACTGAATTACCCTGTGCGGGCTGATATTCACCAGAATGATTACTAACATCCTCGCCCACTTCTATTGAAGGTTCATTCGAAGTAACCACCGGGATCCCGGAGTGCACTTCTTCTGGTTGCCGATACGATTCTGATTGTTGCATCGTATCAATGTCTTTTTTTACACTGACGCCTTGAGATTGAATCTTAATTGGTGTTTGCTTCTGAACCGCCGTGAAGTATTCGGCTTCGCTCGGAATTTGTGGCAACATTGCGTGCGGTATTTTAGTATTAGCTAATACCGCTTTAATTACGTCATTTGAATAGCTACTAATATCCCCATATGTCAAATCGTCATTATCGCGATTTTCTTTATTATTGAAAAAATCATCCACGTAGGAATGAGCAATATTAACAAAATTCAAATCTACTACAAACGGCTGAATTGCCAAATTTGTTGACTCCGGCTTATTCTTATTATCAAGTTGATATAATTCAATCCCGAAAGTGAATACTAAATTTGTTTGAGTGGCTAAGTGACGTAGTTGTTCAAATAACCGCTCTGCGTTTCCTAAACTTACATATGGTAAGCCATCCGAAAATCCTTCAATTTCCTGACCCAGTTCAAGGATTGTGTTCTTTTCTTCCTTGTTTTTTGGGTATGCAAGTTTCAGAAACAAACTATCATTCATGAACTCTGATGTTTTGTTCCTTGTGAACATAAGTTTCCCCTTTCCCTAATTTATTATTTTGGTACATATGTTGGCTTAACTGATCCCCCAGCACCTTGACCGGCCTGAACTGCCCAACCAATAATCACACCGAGTAATGTAAAGACAATGATGATAATAATGTCTTTTTGAACATTTTCAGTTAATTCTGCGATACCAGCACCCTGACGTTTCTTAAAAGCTCCGACCAAATCAATCGTGCTATAAATCAACGCAACTAAGAAAAAAATTGGCCCCATAATAAGCATTGCTTTCCCTTGTAAGCCGTTGATTGATGATGCCAGGTCAAACATGCGTAAGATGTTTCCTGAGTGTTCAGCAGAACGTTGTGCCTGTTTAAATACCCCCAAGTAGGGTTGAGAAAAGCTAACTAAGCTATTAAACATGTGTCGTACTCCTTTTGTATTTTTTGTCACTTTCTCGTGAACGTGGATAGAATACCGTAAAAAAATTATTTGACATAATTAATGAAAAATTTTGGGACAAAAAATTTTTGTATGCGAAAAAAAGCCAATGAACTTTGAAATTCATTGACTCTTTTGAGTAAAATGTTCAGTTTTTCATAACATGTGTAAATAATACCAATGTGAACTCCTGCGATACGTGTTCACATTATCGTAAAATATTTTCAACGTATTCACTTTGATGCAAAATTCGTGAAATAACAACTCGGTTGTCATGAATAACATAAACTACCTCATAATTATTTGCAAACACGCGGCGGTAGTTGATCCGCTGCATCTCAGTGAGAATCTCACCATTAATGAGTGCCTTCTGCCTGTAACTTTTTAAAACGATTACGTACTTCTATTTGACTTACAGTATGATTATTATTCACTTCAACAATTTCACGTTAAATCCCAGTCTGGATGTCATCAGACAATTCCTCAAAAGAAACAAACATATCACCCTCTAGTGTAACTTGCTTGCTCTTTTAATTTTGAATCAACTTTAACATTCAACGTTGTTTTCTTAGGAATTTCTTACATAATATCATTCCCCATTATTTCTTTAAGTGCGTGTGAATAGAGCATCCTGAAAATATTGTGTATTAAAAAAATCAATGAATTTTAAAGTTCATGGATTTTTTTAATATAATTTGCACGTATTGCTTTTTAACTCTCGATTCAGTGTAACCTGCTTAATTCCAAGATGGCAGATATTCATCAGAAGTCTCGTCCACTTTATATTGAGTCTTAATTGCATCAGCATAATTAGCTAAATCAGGAAAAATTCTTTTATCAGTATATTCAAATTCTTTTAGTTTTTGCAATAGATCCTTTTTCAACCCCTCAAAAAGGTCCTTCTTAACCTGGTCTGAATACTCTACATCATCAAGCTTCGATATTATTTTTCCCAAATCATTGAGAGCAAGGTTCTGAATACCTGGACGGTTCTCATTTTTCACCAAATCCTTTATTTCATTAATTGTGGTATTAATCGCTGAAACGTAAGCTTTTTGATCATATACAAACCGAATAACAATTCGAGGAACCTTCTTAATTTCCTTAGTTTGCGTTTGCGTTTGTGGTAACAACTTTTCAAAATTAATAAATGCACCACTTTGTGCTTTCAATCGAATATTATCGTGTGTTTTTTCGACTTTTTGAAAAATAGAATCATCATCCGCTTTTTCTAAAAGAATATCGAAAACAGGAATTTCTAAATTATCATCATATGCCATAAAAAACATACCAACATAAGGACTAGTCGATATATCAATTAAAGGTGTCATCAGTCCATAATGTTGTAATTTTGCAATTTGTTTTGTTCGTTTTTCAAAATTTTCTCCATTGTCCTTCAATGGAAAATATTCAATTTCCTCGTACTCAAAAGAAAATTCTTTGTATACATCATCAAACTTGTTCGCATAATCCTCTGAAACATTAGTTCGAAGTGCTCCAGGAAGTACATCCCAATCGTGGGATTGCCCTCGAAAATACAACGTATTATCCTCAAAAGTTTTCCGTATTTGTTGCACGATTTCTTTAATGAGATAAAACGCTGACCAAGTACTGTGCATCGCGGAGGCATCCTTGTTTAACAGCTCAGTATTTTTATTAAGTCTACTAATGAGCTGCCTAGTTTTGAGATCAAACGAAACATTTTTTGTAGTACTATTTTTGCTTACAGATATTTTTTCAATGTAATAACTGCGTGTATCCGCTTTGCTAAATGCTTCGGCACTAGGGTTTTTAGGTAATATATTGACATCGATATAAATAGCATCGAAAATGTCATCTTCTTTGTCTCTCAGTGAACTTAAATTATATCCAACATTACTTGACATTTTAAGCTTTTACCACCAAATTCTTAGTTTTGAATTGAATTTTCAATGCCTCCACGGAAACTTGCATTTTTTTGGCAATTTCTGTTTGCATAGCTAATAACTGAATTGTAGAAAAAGGCTTATTAACAAGGTTATTTTCTTCTAACCAAGTAATCATTAACTTTTTTACAAGTTCCATTGGCATTAATAAATCCGCCGCAAAACTATTGGCAATGATTTCATGTTCACGCTGTGTTGAATCGTATGAACTTAAATCAGGTGTGCGATTTGTTTTCTCTTTAAGTTCTTCCATTAAGAAATAATGACCTAATTCATGAGCTATGGTAAATCTTTGTCTTACAGGAGCTTCTGAACTGTTTACCTCAATAACGGGTGTACCATTGCCTTTAGGAGTAATCGAACCCGATTCAAATATATCATCTTTTTTTTCTACTGGAATCTTTAGCACACCAGCAATTTTCTCAACATCAATTACCGGTTCTTCTATATTAATTTCGATATCCTCAAATAATCGACTTTCATTTTTAAAAATTTCTAACATGGAATCATCATAAATTTCTGAGTATTTCATAAATTTTCACCTCCAATTTATCAAATATCAATTATTAGTATTTGATTATTCACCTAGCTTATTATACCGTGATTTACTTTTTTTGACTATCAATATAAAATATCAAGTCAACATAAAAACGTATTTAGCCGTTTATAATAAACAAATTGCGTCTTAGGACGATACAATTACTTTAATTGCAAAAAAGTATGCCCTGTAAATAAAAAGAAAGGCTCACATCAGAAGATAATCTTGGCCGATTGTCTGACGCGAGCTACTCATATGACTGTTGCTTCTATTCTACCATCTTTGTCTCCTAAGCGTTAATGACAAAACTAACTATCAAAAATATTGTAATGCGCAAAGTGAAACCAAATTCAATAAAACGTGAAGTGTTATTGAACCTCGCACCCCACCCTTTGCATACACGTACGACAATACAGCATTGACCAAGAAGTAAATCGGTAAACCAACAAAGTCAAAATGGCTGAGCCCCCAAATGATTCCTATTGTGGTTGCTACAACTACTATTTTCCATTTTTGATTATCACTCTTGAGAAAGTAGCCGAATAAGAAATGACGATAAACCACTTCTTCAAATATAGGCGAGCAAAAACATCCGATAAATATTAACCAAGCCAAATTAATATCATCTAGGCTACCTGAAATATTTTGAGTTGAGACAAGTGAATATACAATCTGGATAATCTCAATTAACATTACAAACCCAGCAATCAGCTTCAAGCTTCTAAAATAAACTTTGTTGAAGATACTTTTCACATTTTTCAAGGTGATTAACATTATGATTACTGCGACCATTAGTGTAATCATCAGTCTTAGTGACCCAATTAATCCAGTGGAACTGTTTGGAAAGAATGGCAAAGCAGCCAGTATTATTCCAATTAGAAATTTCACTTTCGAATCATGCCCACCACCTAACTTGAATGTGCTTAATGGTTCACTCATGCTTACGGATTCTCCAATGAATTCACAGCGCCTAATGCTAGGTTTTCATTCTTCACAATCATGTGCGACTTAGTGTCATAAGTGATTTCAAATACCTGTTCGAGTGTCCGAGGTTTTCCCTGGTTAATCGAAACCTGATACTTAATATGCACCAAGACGTTCCAAGCATTTCCTTGCTTTGTCTGATTATAGACACGTACCCATTTGAGCTTATTAGCTACTGTAAATCCGTTGTCATTGTTATTTACGTCATTACCCCCAGGCCCGCGTAAAATGTCTACAACTCGTTTTGTGCCAAATTTCTCTGCTTCATCAAAGCGTTTACCCCGGTCACTGGTATTGAAGTTATATAACGTAGTAATAAACGACGTAACATCATCACTAACTCTAACGGCAGCAGTATTTTGGACTGAGTTGTTTTGAAGGTATTCAACTTTACTCGTCAACTTTTTAATTTCTGTTGAATCCGATTGCTTACTGTTCCTAATTGTTTGTAAGCTTGTTTGAGCCTGAGATAAATCATTTCGGACAGAACTATACCGGGATAAACTAATCCCGGTAATTGCTCCCATTCCGATAACGAACGTGGTAATCCCAATAACTACACCTTTAGGCACCTGCATTATTAATCTCCTCCCTTTGCGTGAACGGATCGTTCATTTTTACGGTATTAATCATATTAATAGTTTGCATCTATTTAACCCTTCCGTACCCTACAAAGTGTTGTTTCCAATATGAATCAGTTAAACTTGCCAATTGTGTTGCTGACCCTTGGGCACCAATGAACTTATCGCCACCCATGGACATTGCTACGTGCGTGATATATGAACTTTTCGAGGTAGTTCCTTCAAAAAACAATAAATCTCCGGCCTTATGTTCAGAATCTGCGATACGTTGTGTAGCATCGTATTGTTCTTGAGCTGTGCGCGGTAACGAAATACCTTGCCGTCCTAACATCCAACTAACGAGGCCCGAACAATCAAATCCAACGGGATTATTATCTGTCAGTGGTGGTAGATTACCCCACATATACGGTTTACCAATTTGTTTAAGTCCATCAGCAATCGCATTATCATAGTATGACGTCTTCTCACCGGTGACAGTCACAGTATTTGTCCCAGAACCATTCACACCAATTAAGCCTGACATTTCATCACTTAATTGACCTCCAGTAAAGAAGGTATACCATGCCTGGGCATGAGCCTTAATCTGTTCTGGCTTAGTTTGTGGATCTGTTAGTGAAACCCCTTCATACAACTTAGACCAATCAAGTGCTGCTTGCCCTGGGTCAGTGGCTTTTCCGACGACTTCTTTTGTTTCTTTATAACCGGAGTTTAATTCTGTACTCATTAAGTCCATTTGCGCATCCATTGTACGTGGTGTGTCATGGTAACGATTACCATTCACGCCGCCATTAGACCACTGCATAACGCCGACCACATTTCCACCAGCGTTGTAGGCTAATGGATCAATACCACTTTCACGTTCAGCTACCGCAACTCCACCAGCGGCACCGGCAGGAGTGAAGTTTTCTTGCTGAGTTAGGCGGTCATATACTACCTTTGCGCGTCCAGCAATTTCACTATTTATATCGAGTGATATATCACTTGTTGTCGTTGTATCATTTTGAGGTTGCATTAAGCTAAACAGCACCATTACTAAGGCGAATATCAAAACTATACCTACCACAATCAGTCCTAAAATAATTTTGTATTTAGAGATAAAGAAATCAATAATTGTCTGCATATCTGATTACCCGAATAGCTTAGTCAAAATAACTAATACCAATGTAACAACCGCAACAATTGCCATAACGTTATATGCGGTATTACGCTTTCTTTCATCAACATGGTACTCACCATCTTGAACAGCTTGTAAGTCACGCTTAGCTTTTTCCCGACTTGTTTCAGCTAAGCGGGAGAATGATTTCCCTGGGTGCATTAAAGGGTCAAGTGATTTGAAATCTTCATCGTTAAATGCCATAACTAAATTCCTCCCGCAAATTGGCGTTCTTCGTAGTCCAACAATGAAACTGTAAAGAATAACGCTCTATCACCCACAAAATTAAGCATCACTTCACCTTTTTTAAATGTTGTCGTTTGTCGCAACTGTGACGTTGTGACTGAACTAGTTAATGCACGCCGTAGCGTCTGTACCTGATCGTCACTAGTCAATTGCGTAATGAAGTGAATCCGAAACAACCCGAAGAAATCTTGTGCCTCTGAAAATTCACCTTCTGCCGGAATTACGTTACTCATACGTGGAAATACGAATATTGATCCAAACATATTTTTCCCCATCTGACTAATTAATTTTGTGACAGTTTTTATTCCAAGTGGATTCTCCTTATTGATGATTTCGTCAGCCTCATCTTGAATTAAATTGAAATATTTTGCTTCATCTTTTTGAATCAACCCTTGGCTTAACAATGTTCTTTGTTTTCGCCCATGGTTAATCACATATGAAGACATTAATGAATACACTGCATAGTTTTGCGCACGAAATATTTCCCCACCCTTAGAAGCAAGTTTAGAAGTATCAAAACGAACTAATATTTCATCACGTAAGTCTGGAATAGTTGTATAGCCATCAAAAATGTCCGCACTATCCCCTTGTAGGAGCTCACGGAAGACTAACAAAATATTTTGTATTGCGAGTTGTTCTTCGTGTGTTTTACGACGACTTGTGACAATTTCTGTTTCAACGAAATCAACAAATGTTTCTAGCGTTGGATAATCACTGTTACTTTTCAAGAAAATTTTTATATTTTGTGGATTATCCCGTGGACTCGGATCCCACATACCCTGTTGAATGTAGAAGTTTGTTAATAATTCACGCATCATTGCTAAATCATAAGCAGTCGCTTGTGTCCGTCCTTCTGCATCAACCCATAAAACGGAAAAAATCGTTGTTATTTTGGCCACATGTTCTGAAAACGAGCCGATTTCGTCTGGTATCGAACCCGTCTCATCGGTAACAGTTGGATAAATTTGAAACAGGTTAATTCGATTTTCACCACCACCCATATCAATATTTAATCCATTTTCATCATCAACTAGCCCCTTGTATTCATTACTTTTATCAAAAACCCACTGTGTATGGCCTGCGGCGAAGTTTTGCTTCATCATCTTCTTTGCAACTGTTGACTTGGAAGTCCGGGGTGCCCCAATAATTAACACTTGTGGCGAAGAACGGTGACGGCCATCGTTGTAAAACTGATCAAACATTACTTCTCCACCGTTAAACGTTTGTCCCATATACGCACCGTGTGGGTCTGCTTGAAACGTTTGATTTAGATGATATGAGCCCGCTAAATTGTGCATCGTCACTGGAATACCCTTGTTGGGCATTCCTAAGCCATCATGTAGTTCCGGTGGTGTAAAAAGTGACTTAACTTCGTTGTCCTGTTCGTCAAAGAGTAATGAAATACCAAAACCATGAAGACTCTTTTTAATTTCACGAATACGAGTACGTAAAGCGGGCACACTATCAGCAAACACCCGAATACGTACATACACTCGCATCATTATGTCATTCCCATTAACCAAGGCATCTAGTTGTTCCTGGTTAAGCTGCCAATTGGTTAATGCCATCGTTTGGTCACTCGGACTTGCATTCTTACTATTACCGATAGCAACGTCTCTGTCGATGTTAACTGCCCGTTCAACGGCATCTTGAGCTTTACGCTGATTTTCTGGGGCTACTGAAAGCCAACTCATTGTATCTGGCAATTCTGCAACCTTACGTAGCCAACCACGCCCTAACCGCTGTTTAGGAAGCCCTGTCACTTCAAGTGTCACTGAATATCCATCTGAACCTTGGACAAAATCACTATGCACGATTAATCCACCTTCTGGCTGAGTTTCAGTTATTAAATTCAAGTCAGTTCCATTACCGATTAATTTTCTAGTGTTCTTCTTAGTTAAAACTGCCATGTTAATTGCCTCTCGTTAGCATATTGTTAGGATTGTTGAATTGCTTTAAAATTCGTATCTTGTCTTCGACCGATAGCTCTTGGAGCTGTACTGCAACTCCACCATTTTTTAAAGCATTCTCCCGTAATTCTTTAAGTTGTGACTGTGAATCAGCGAACATGATAAAAGTGAATTGTAAATGATCAACGTGCTCAACAACCCGACGAGCTAATTGCAATTCTTCAAGCGCAGTTTGTTGCCGTGCTAGCAGTTGGGCTTGCTTACGTTCATTTGTTTCAATTGCCAAATTGTCGTTAATCTCACCTAGTGTATTTGCCCAAAACGCTTGTTGTATTTTGGTATCAGCTGGCAAAGTTGAATTTAATATTGTCCAACCCTTTCCATACACTAATCCATACGCCTCATAGTCAGACATAACCGTTAATTGTTCATCTTCCGCTAAGTAATCCAAGTCATGCCCTGGCAAGTTAAACATATCCATGAAATGACCATTAGTTAATAAAATTGAATGGTGGTCATCATCCAGAATAGCTTTGTATTGAAGAAAATCCGTAATCAAGAATGATTGTTGTTTTCCGCCTGAATAACGAACTTTAGCTACGTTGTTCTTCGATTTATTCTTAATTGCCATATTTATTCTGACCTCTCAAAAATTTGATTATAAGGAATCACATTGAAGTGCCGCTTCTTCCGACCGTTGCGCAAATCAAACAGTATTTCATCAAACACAATCAAGTTCTTTTTACCTGGGGCTGGCATTATTAAAAAGAACCCAAATAATATGCCAATTGCCATGAACCATAACTTTCCAAAACTCCATCCAAATGGAAATAGTTTAAGTAACTGCCAACAAATCGTTACCATAAATCCAATAATTCCAAGCGCCTTAAGAGAAAACCAAAAGAACGGTTTAAATTGACGCCAAATATCAGTTGCCCCGGTGAAACTATCATAATTTGTGGACTTTGTATTTTCGATTGAATCCATTTTTCATTAACCCTCTCTAAACTTAATACGGTAAAGATACAGCAATTAATATGGTTTACAAAAAATGTGAAAAATTTTGGGACAAAAAAGAAGCAATCACTTAATTGTGATTACTTCTTGCTGTTACCTATTGTCACTTTTGATAAATTAATACTCTCCTGGCATTGGTGGAATATCATCATCTGAAAAACCAATATCACTTGAATCAAAAACTGAGCTAAAATCATCCGGTGCAATTTTAGCTGGATTTACCCTTTTGTTTGGGTTTCCAAAAGATGCTTTCCCCTTTGGTTTCGAATCAATTTTTGCAGGTTGGCTCGGTACAAATTGGTCTTGTGGTGCATTAGCATTAGGTTTTGTTTGTACTTTGCTTGCCTTCAAAGGTGGAGTAACGGTTGATGGATTAGTTGCTGGATTAATTTTTGATTTTTGATTATTACTTCCACTTGCACCCTGATAAACGGGTGTGCTTTCAGTGTTAATCCTGTTTCCATTTTGTTGATTCACATCCAAATTCTGTGTGATTTCATTATTTGGATTTGACGGCCGTTTTGTACTATTTCCATTTGATTCAGGAGGTACGTTATTTGAGTTTGATGCCATGTTCTCTGGTGCCCCTTGGTTATTAGCACTATTGGGATTTGATGCTTTTCCACCCATATTTGTATTTTGTCTATGTGGTGTTGTTTCACCGACAGACCTACTTGCTCTTGGCACTCCTTCATTTACGGGTGAATTAGGAGTAACCGAGTTAGGTTTATTATCAGTTGCTGACTCACGATTGCTACTTTTTGTTCCAACATCGGCCATTTTATAGCGGCCATCGTCAAAATTACTCGTGATTGATTGGCCAACTGATTTAACCTTATCTTTGGTTGCGCCAATTCCATTAGTAATTGCGTTCTTACCGGCATTCTTCATACCTTCTGCTGTGCTTACAGGGTGTGATACCGCCTCGGCAACCCCACCAGCTAACTTCATACTCCCGGTACCGGCTTTAGCCATGTTGTTCCCAACTTTTTTCACTGTTCCTGGTACATTTCGAGCTAATTTCGCACTCGCCCTACCTGCACCCATGCCCAGCTTTCCAACACCTTTAGCAACCCCACCAACACTACGAGCTGCACTGGAAGCTGCCAAAAACTGTTGTGCCGCGGCACCGTGGTTTTGAGAGGCACCAGTCCATTCTTCGAACTTGGATAAGCCACTCATAACTACTGTAAACGCTGCTAACATCGCCGTAATATACAATAATGTTCTGGTAGTCTGACTAACTTCCCAAGCTTGCATCGTCTGGTTAACAAATTTCAGCCAGACTCTAAACATAAAGATAGCAAGTGGTTGCATTGCAATCGTTACGAGTGAACCTTGCATAATAGCCCATAGTTCTTTTTTTCGTTGCCAGACGGCGCCATCAGTTAGGAAGAACCAAATTGCTGGTAAACCATAGAATGCTTGTACGAACCATGCTTTAAGCACAGAGAACGTCGAGAATAAGCTTACTAGCATGGTTATGAATAATGTCACATCAATACTAATCCAACTCACTACGTACCTTGGATATGATTCCGCAAACGTATCACCTGTGAGCATTGCTCCTGAACCAAGTTTCAATACATCTCCTTTTGGATTATCAGGATTGAACTTGCTATCAAAGACCTTCATATCGTCATCAGATGCACCCATTTTTTTGATTGCATCTTTTTGATCATCACCAATTCGTTGTTGTAAGGGTGTTACGAATAAATTATCAGCAGTTAGCTTGTTATATTTAGACGGATCAATTTTTTTCGGATCATCATTAAAATCCTTAGACGCTAACATTCCCATATCTAATACATTGTCTTGAAACGGTGCAATTGCGATTGATTTCTCCATTGGTTGCATGAAACCATCAACAGCGACTGTTTTAGCAGTTTGTCCACCCAGGTTAAGCGCCCAGGGCAAAAGTGTCACTGCAATTATTGAAACAACAATTCCAACCGGGTAATCTTTCCCTGCTTTGCCCTTCGTGACCCGATATCTTATTAATTGAACAGTCATCATAATGCTTGCAGCGCTGAGAGCTAGCGCAAAAATGATTTGTGCGTATTTGTACAGCTCGTTATCTGGATTTGCCCAGCTCGTCGCAAAACCGCCAAAATCAAACGCCTTTTGCCATGCTGTATCTACGGCATCTGTCACTCGATAGAAAAAGTGTGCTACTCCTTGTTGCATAGCGTCAATCATTGATGATGTTCCATTCGTACCTGGTTGTAGCCATTCAGACCATGCTTGATAAAAAGCATTGGTCGGCCCATCTTTTGGTACAGGGGTATTAGAAAAAAGTCTAAACGCTCCTACACTCATCGTACCCTCCTTTCATTTGTAGCTTTATTTTGTCCTTTAAAATTCATCTTCTTCGTAATATTCATAGTTTTGCATGGCTTCTAGTAAGTAATTGAAATTTTTATCGAATAATTTACGCATCGTGCCCCAATTATTGTACGCAGGCTGTCTGAATACTAATCTAATTTGACCTGCGTTAGTAAGTTGGTTCCGTACTTGACGAAGTGTTCCATCCGCAATGTCTTTACCTACCGGAAGGAATGATACTGCTGAATTCTTAATTATTAACAGAAGCTTGTCATCTTCGATTTGTTCAGCCGATAAGAATCGGTCTGTATCAGCTTGATAATCTTCATTAACATGTAGGTCGTCTTCAATTTCACTAACAGCATCATCACCAGAAATTTCCCCATAGGCACTAATTTTGTCTAACAAGATTCCCAAATTATCACCGAACAATTCCTTCATAACACCCCAACGGTTATTCTCTGGCGTTTTGAAGAATAATGCAGGGTCTTTGTCTAGTGCGACACGGTAAGCTTTTGTTTCAGGATTACTAATCTTACTCAATGTTTTAGTTAAACTCTTAATTTGCGGCTTAATAATACTATTGAGTAACTTATTGTCCTCGAATTGATACTGCATCAAGAATTCATCATTATCATTGTGTTCGGTCACACGATTATCAAGTGTTCCAATATTAACTTCTTCCTCAACTCCATTTTCGCCATAGATAAAGCCAGTTTCTGTGAATTCAAGTCGTTCACCAACTTCATCAGCTAGCAATTTAAGTTCTGGAAGGAAGTTTTCTCGTAGGTCGAACATCGTTAAGTCCGCATGTTCCGCATCTAATTTCAAATCGGCAACATAATGGTTTAAGTTAAAGTTTCCTGTATCATTCTCATACCGATATGGCATGCGCATATTGTCGGAAGCAAAAATATGATTAGCTGAAACTGAAAGCCCTCGCTTATCTTGTCTTTCAAGCGTTCTGAAAGTAATCATTTCATTGTCGAGTATCTTACTATTTAGTTCGTCAGCACTTAATAACGGTATCTTTTCTTCACGTAAACGACGTTGAACTTTACCCTTGTCACCAAGTCCAGCATTGTTGTTATCAACTAGTACCGTTTGTTGGCCTAACATTTTTGAGATTTGCTCATTTGTTTCAAGATTAGGACTAAGGATATGCGACCAAAGTAATGAATTGTCCTTGATGATTTCAGCAACGTCTTTACTATAATGTCGAGTCAATTGTGAAAGTGATTGAAAATACCAATCAAAGAATTGTCCTTGACCAAGTCCCAATGAAACCTTTTTATCAATGTCAGCAATGGCATTCATTTGCCCTGCTTCGTTGAATTTATAAACAATTTGCGTATCAAGTTTCTTCCGGTCAAGTAACGAAGCCCGGTGCGAGTTCACGTTATACATTTGATTAAGGAACACACTAGCTAATTGGTTATAGGTGTTGTTATCAGGAGGAGTGACCAGAAATATTGCTTTTGGTCGTTCAGCGTATCTAACTTCAACGCTGTTCGCCGTAATTTTGTCATCAGTTGACGAAAAATCCGTGATTTGAATTTCTTTAAGGACTAATTCTTTAGAATATGGATCACGCGTTAACTTACTACCAATATGTTCATACTGTTTAGTAGCTTGTATTAACATGTTAGTATCTAGAGGATTGAAGTCACGGTGCTCGAATGTCGTTTCAAAGAAAATTTTGATTGAAAATACTTCGCCCATTTTGCTAGAAAATGGATATTTTAAAAAGCCAACTCGGGTTAATTGTTGCTTTGCTCGTTCAACTATTTCACCAGCATCATTCATAATTAAGATTGAGGCTGTTTGAAAACGGTATTCTGCCGGAAATTCAACACGCAGCACACGTGGAAAACCAATACTTTCGAGTGAAAATGTACTATGTGAAGTAATAGCGGCAATCTTTTGTTCTTGGTAAATCATCAATCCATCATATACAGAGGACAAAATACTACTTTTTGTGTCCCATGCCGAACCATCGTATTGAGCAAAGGCATCGAGAGCCATCATTCGCACTGTATCTGGTGGCATTTTCCGAAGAAATCCAAAGTAGATAGTCAACAGATTAATTAATTGACCATTGTTATCATTATCTGAACGAATAAAATCTGAAAACATCTTAGAAATATTAGTTAATGTCACTACCTCCCACGTCCCACGACGTTGCGCAATATCAAGTAACGCATATGCCCCAGATTTAATTAAACCTTTTGCCGCATTTGACCAAAAAGGATCAGATGACTTCTCTTGTACTTCCGAGTACATTGCATCTACAACTCGTTGCATTTCTTCCTGAACAGAATCAAATTCACCTTCGCGTGCGAGTTCCGTTACCAAATACATTGGGTTATACCCAATTGAGTTCACGTAGTCCAACATATTTAGAACGTAAGTGTCAAAACCTTGCTTGCGTAGATATGGCAGTGCGATTGCGAAATCTTCGGCCTTAGCATCGTTATCAATAATATTTGGACGATTAGAAGACCGAGAGAGAATACTAAAAGTTGAATACCCAATAGATTCATCTTTTTTAGTCCGGGACCCACCGGTGACCATACGAGAACTTGCACCCTGGGTTAGAAAGTAAAATCCCATGTAACCACCGGCGGAATGACGTTGCTTACCCACTAGAAACTTGAGCCACCAACGTATTGCAACACCGGGTTTTAAAATAAGCAATCGTGGATCATATCCAAATACATGGCCTACTTGATAACCAAAATTACCGGTATATTTTTCATTTCTATCTGGGACAAGACGGAACTGTTTAATCATTTCATCAAAAGTCGTCCAGCGTGATGCCATATCGGTAATAGTCCCACGAAACTGTTCATACCATCGCCATGATTTCCGAATTATAAAGAATTCAATCAATGCCAAACCTATCAAAAATGCCAAGGGAAACGCACGAATTAATTCATAGTGTGGACGGAGTGGATTGATATATTGCTTTACAATATCAAATAGCAACCATACATTTGCCCACCAGCGTTGCGTATTAACATTCATCAATCCTGAACCGTGCAACTGTGACCAATTGTTACCAGTTTGCGTTGCAATGCCAATAGCTACACTCTCAATCCATACCGCAAACCTAATTCCAATGAAGTATAAAAAGAATATATTAAATCCAATCAACCACCAAAATTGGCCACGATAGAAAATAATTGATTCATGTTTTCGATTTCGTTCAGCAATGTACTTCTTTCGATTTCTACGTTTGGTAGGAATTAACGTGAATGGAAAAAAGAATAGCCCATTGAGCAAAAAATTGTATTTACCATCAGGTGCGAAACCACTGAAAAAATGGGTAATCATACTGAAAAGTGATTTGTTACCTTTTTGAGGAGTTCGCCCAGTTTTTATTGCCATACTACCCCTCCACTCGATGTCTTACTTTTGATTTAGCCATCATAGCGCGCCATTCTGCGTGGCGGACGGTGGTAGTTTTATCTGGTGGATTACCTTGCGTATAGAACGCAAATTTATCGTAACTTTGCATTCCAGCCAGTTTGTCGTTGTACATAATTTCAGCTAGTGGAATAGCGACAACTTTTTCAATCACTGAATCCAGTGCCCTGGCACCACCTGTATCGGGATTAAATCCTAATGTAGCTAGATAATCAACAATTGGTAATAATGGTTCCTTTGCAATTATTTGGTCATAGTCGTCTCGAACGATGTGTTTTCCAGTGGCAAATTCAGGTACTAATGCCGATATGCTTTCATTTGTATATAGCAATTCATAACCTTTATCTTTTGATTTAAAAGCTAAAGTACGCATTTTGTTTAGTACAATCGAACGAATTGCTGGCGTATCTAAAACGTTGTAAATTAATATGTGACCAATCCGTCCAATAAATTCAGCACGCATACCACCTTCAACTAATGAACGTTTATACGCGGCCATAAAATTGTCCGCATGCTGTTTATCTTCACGAAATTCCTTACTTTTAGCAAAACGATTGCGAATGTGGTCGGCACCTAAGTTCGATGTCATTATGACAATAACGTCTTTGAAGTTAATCGTTCGCCCATAGTCATCACTTAATCGCCCATCATCAAGGACTTGTAACAGTAAATCGAATACTTCAACATTTGCTTTTTCCATTTCATCCAGTAATAGAATTGCATAGGGACGACGCTTAACTTTTTCAATAAGCAGATTTTTAAATCGGTCAACGTCTGACCTTTGCTTAAACTCGGACATATCAAACCTAATCATAGCTTCCGCTGACCCAAATAATGCAGTTGCCAGTACCTTGGCAGTTTCAGTCTTCCCAACCCCTGTTGTTCCCCCTGAGAGAAATGAGAGTGGTTTACTAGTATCTGCTAACCCGGCATTTCGTACTTTTAGCGCTCCAACGATCTCACCCATTATTTCATCTTGGCCAAGAATATTTGCCGTCAAAATCGAATACAAATTTTCAAGCTTTTCATCTGCCTGTTCCAAAAGCACCATCGCTGGAATGTTTAACTTGGATTCCAGAACTGTGGCTATACCTAATTCTGTAACCGTATTTTCACCGTTGATGGTTGCTCGCGCACTGGCATTATCAATTAACTCAATTGCTTTATCTGGTAAATATCTATCAGTAATGTATCTACTCGATAATTCAACGGCTGCTTCAATTGCACCATTCGTAATGGTTAAGCCGTGTGTTTCTTCAAATAAGCCATGAATACCGCTAAGAATTTCCCTAGCTGCTTCTTTGGATGGTTCATTTACCGGAACAACATCAAACCGTCTCGCTAACGCTTCATCGGACTCAATGTAATCGTGATATTCAACAATAGTCGTAGCGCCAATCACTTGTACATCGCCACGAGACAAGACGGGCTTTAAGATGTTCCCAGCGTCAACAGCAGATTTACTGTTTTCAGAACCAGTCCCAACGATTTGGTGAATTTCATCAATGAATAAAATGTAATCCTCGTTTGCCACGACAAGTTCGTCAACAATCCCCTGTAATTTAGCCGCAAATGATATACCATCACCGGTTGGCATTAGTGAAGATATTTGCAGTGATAAGACAGTTTTATCCTTGAGTTTTGGATGAACATTCCCTCGAATGATTTCATGCACAAAACCTTCAACAATTGCCGTCTTTCCCACTCCGGCCTCACCAACTAAAATTGGATTGCTCTTAATTACTTGTAGTAGGCTAACCATTGCTTGTTTAATTTCTGTTTCACGACTAAAGACTTTGTAGCGCTGGATATTCTCTCGCACTTTATCATTCAGATTAGTTGTATACCTCGATAAAAAGCCATCTTCAAGCATCATTATTCACCTGCTAATCCAAATGCCTTTGTGCTGTCCGTAACGTCTGTCATTTCGACAAAATCAGTTTCAACATCTTCCCCAAATTCTGGGAGTGGCTTAGATAATTGGTCAATTAAAAAATCATCTGTAAAGTCATCCGCCGAGCTAGTAGAAATTGTTCGATACGCATCTTTTTTTAGTTCACGGTATTCATCATATTCTTCGTTAACTTTATCCATATCGTTGTTACGTTCTGCCACAGATTTTGAATACGTTTCTGAGGGATTAAATTGTGCTTTAGGGACACTTCGGTAATTTGTGTGTACGGTTTCTTGTTCCATAGTTGCCTCGCTTATTTGTGTGAATAGTCTAGTGCTTGCATTCCTGCTAACAAAAAGAACATTACAGTGTCATTAATACTTCGTAACTGCATGAGTTCCGATTGTGTACTGTTATAATTTTTCATTTGGAGTTTAATATTACTTAAAAGCTTCGAATCAACATCCAAAATTAGTTGTTCAGTTTTTTCAGTCATTTTATACGTTTCCTTTTTATTTCATCTTCACGCTGTTGAATTGCCCAATGATTAATACGTTTCATTGGAATTTTAGTGGTCTTCATCGCCGTTCGTTGGACAACTTGACTGTTTACCCCCGCGTCCTTCAAAAACGCTAAAAACGCACCGCTGGACTCAAAATGATAACTTCGTTGGTCAATACCTAATGCACCTTGTTCATACGCGAATCGTAATTGTTTCATCTGATCCTGAGTGAATTCTAGTGCTGGCGCGAGTAACTCAGCGTCTTTGCTGGTTGTTTTTTCGGTGCTTTGCCTCGGATATTGCCCTGGTTGTTTCGTTTTTTTAGGAGTTAGCGATTTCTCTTTGGTTTGTTCCTTAGTCTTCGTCAGCTCATTTGCATCATTTACTTTTCCATCAACTGCTTTATTAATTTGACGTGAAACCAAACCAACTTTCTCGATTAACTTCGCTTTATCATCCAATTTCTCACCGTTTTGAGTCCAGTTAGCAATATAACCAACTGCATGTTCGTCGGTATCAATACCGAAATGCTTCGAAACCACATATGAAACCATTTCCGCCTGAAATTCTTTTTGTGGTGCGGTCAAACTTTGATCACCTGTTTTTACGTTGTGCATTTCTACGTGACCAATTTCATGCGCAAGCACTGAGAATTTATCAGTCAATGGAATGTCTGGCCGAATAGCAATTGAGCCGGCATTACCATCCAATGATTGCTTGTAATACCCCTTAGCCCCGTGTAAATCAGTAATTGGTTGATTATCTATAACCGGAACGCCGTTTGTAACTGCATATGCCTTTAGCGCAGAATAAGCGTTTTGCAAGTCATCATCAGATACATGCTTCTTAAAGTTAATTGGCTTGTTTGGTAACAGTTTGGGCAGGTCTTCGTCCCTGGCATCCGTTTGTGATATATCAAAGACATTCACACTTTTGAACGTTTTCCGTTCAAAGGTTTTTAATTCACCGCTTTCAGCTTTTGCTTTTTGCGCTGGTGTAGCCTTTTTAACCGACACGACCTTGTCACCATCAACAATTAGCTTCGTAATGCTTGGTTGCCCAAGTATACGGATTGCTTTTTCACCTTTACGAATCTTTAATCCGGCGTCATTCAAACGTTTCATCGACGAAATATAAGTCGCACCATTATATTGAGCTTTTGCTAGCGCAAGATTTCGGGGACTGTAATCATATTGTGTCGCATAGAAATCGAGTAATTCTTTAATATCCTTGGGATTATTACTGAATTGTTCAACCCGTTTCATTGCATCATCAATAATTTCTTGACCGGTTTGCTTCTTCGTTTTAGTTGTAGTGTCTAATGTTGCTTCTTTTTCTGCTGGTTTTTTATTCACTTGTGCTTGAACAACTTCTTTGTTTTGGGTTGTTACCTGCGCACGTTCACCGCTCTCTTGTAACTTAATCCAATCTTTTGTCGTTGTTTGTAACTCGATTGCATTATCCACGGCTTTTCGAGCAGCCCTTTCCCGTTGTGCCCAAGTTTCATTTGTGTCATAGACACCAACCTTTTCAGCATTGTCATAGTCGTTATTTTGAACTAATAAAATATCAAATAGTCCTGACTTTAAACTTTCATCACTCGCATCCCAAGTAGTAACAAATGAATCGGGCGTAATTTGCACACTTCCCTGATTGCTAATAGTACGACCCGCATTGGCACGATACAGCTCAAGGTAATCGTTCTCACTATCATTGTCGTCAACTTTTGCCTGTTCAATGGATTTTTCAGCAACATATTCACTCGTAGTCTCTGCTACAAGCGCCACCACAGCGACTTCCTTAAGTTTTACATCATCAAATGGGTTGTCATTTGCCTTTGATGCCTTTTTTTGTACCTTTTTGTATTCCTCTGCTTGCTCACGCTGCGCTTGATCTCGTGCCTCGCGTTCCGCTTGTAACTGTTCGACTACAAGTTCATTTTCTTCCAACGTTTCAATACGGTAAGACGTGGCTTTTGCTTTAAGAGCATCGTTCCAATCCTTCATACCAATTGGTGGTACGTGGACTTCGAATTCAACTTCTGCTCCACTTTTATCTTTAAATTCAATTGCGTTAAATCGACTAGCAACTTCCCGTCCTTCCAAGTCGTTATCCATTGCGAACACGATTTTCGGTAACTTATCCATATCGCCATAATAGTGATCCATGTATGACAATATTTTCTTGTAGTGTGGCGTACCGGAGATTGATAGTAAGTGCGCATTTTCTTGCTTAAGTTGATGTCCATTCATCATCGCATAGGCGTTTAGGTCATGTGGTGACTCGAATGCGTACAAGGTTCCTCGCCCAGTTCCATAGTGTAAGTTATACCCAGAATCACTATCTGAACTATATGCGATACGCTTTTCCGCACCACGTTTACCGAATTTTTCATAGTCAATAGTTGTGCCTTGTCGGTCAGCGCCTTTAATTTCGGCAGATATGGGATCTTGCCATAAAAAGAACGCTTCTGGATTCAGGACTTCGCCCGAATCTGTGTCCTTTCGTTTGAATCCTTGTTTAACTAGCCCCACCTTGATTAGTCCATCGGTAAATTTGGGGCTGTATCCACGTTCGTTAATCAGATAATCACGCACGTGGTCTGTATTATTATCAAATCTGTATTTAGCAATATTAAAATCTTCACGAGGTACATCAGCTTGCGCATTTCTCACGATTCCTTCAATATCAATATTCTTATCTTTCGCGTAATTCCCAAATTCCATCCGAATCCGCAATGCCTCTTTTTGGTCTACATTTTCATACATTTCGATGAACTTAACCAAATCACCATGTGTACCACGAGAATTCCAGTGATACCAATTGGTTTGTGTATTAATCACCACCGTGTGATGATCAAACCCTCCGTGTGGTAATACTTTGACGGCATTACGACCAAACTTTTCAAATGGGATACCACGTTGTTCCATGTAACTAACGATTGGTAACGATTTTAGATATTGTTTTTCTTCATCCGTCATTTTACCCATGGTGTTCACCTACCGGGCTATGCTCTGCGTTGATTTTATCGGTTAACATTTGGAACGTTTCTGCTTGATCACTGGTTTCCAGGTATCTTGCTGTTAATTTTCCAATTTCAGCCCAGATTTCCAAATCAACTTCATTTTTTTCTTTTGCCGCTGCTTCTGCCTTAGCTTTTAACTCAGCTGCTTCTTGTGCTTTCTTTTCATTTCGTTTCAATAAATTATCAATTTTGCCCATAGTATAAACACTCCCTTTAATTTTGTACGAGCATAAGATACCGCAAAAATAATTAATCACTAAATAAATGAAAAATTTTGGGACAAAAACACAAGTTCAAGAACAATGGAGGCATTGCGAGTTCCTCACAACACCTCCAATGGTTTTTCTTAACCTCAAGTTTGCTCACATAAATTTTTGTTTAGTCGATTACCGTACTAAAACATGGCAAGAAGTTCTAAGGTCGCAAAACCGGCGGCCTAAGAACTTACAAAAGTACAAGGGCCGTCAAAACTTTTCAAAACGCTAGAAAACCACTAGCTGAAAACTTTTGATCTGACACTAAAGTGTCCCCTTGTACTTTTTCTATGCCATGTTGTATTTCGTCCATCAACACACAAAAAAATAAATTTATAGCGAGCAAGCTCGCGGTTAAGAAAAAGCCGCCCGTGGGTGTTCACACAAGGAGAAATAATTATGTTGAATCAATTCAATATCATCACCGTCGTAAAAGTTATTACTTTTATTATTCTTGGAAGTGCCACAATCGTTGCACTTGCATTGACCTTAGCGTTAGCAAGCCTTATCGCATGTCTTGCAATGTTTGGCTTAATTTTCCTGACAGTATACGTCACCGAATCATTAGGTAACACCGAACGAGAATTGAATAGCTACCGTCAAAAGAAAGGACGTAAATAAAATGACACAATCACTTGTAGGTTACCAAATCACATCTAGTAAACTGTTTGGCGCAGAGCTTATTGAAATGCACGCTAACAAACGTGTTGAAGAACTATGGTTGTATACCTTAGATACAAAACACCGTGTTTTGAATGAATATCTAATTTCAAAAGGCACATTAAATAGCACCCCCATTAACATCAAGGAAATTACTTATCACGCAATTATGGATAACGCTCAAAGCGTCATTATCACACACAACCATCCAAGCGGAGACCCAACACAAAGCTCTGCTGACCGACAAGGCTATCAAAAAGTAGGCGAAGCAATTCAAATGTTTAATATGTCCGTATTGGATAGTTTTGTAACAGGTAGCGACTCGTACACAAGTAGTCAAGAAGAATCAAGATTTTAACCAAATCGCCACGGGTGCAAAGACGAAAAGCCCGTTAATTAAAAGGAGTTACAGATGAAGCCAATTTCAAAAACGACTAAAACTGAATTGAATCGGTTTTTCTTTAATTACATCTCACAATCTTCACGAGATGAAATCATAAAAATCCTTAAACAATGTAAACGTGATTTAACAATTCATAAATGTGCGGTAGATACGTATGCACATATGGAGTTACGTAATACGTCGTTAACAGACAGCGTGATTCACCGCTTCCAACTGGAACCAATCGAAGATGAACCCCTCACATTCTCAGTTTTAATCGTTGCTTTTAAAACTGGTTTACGAAAATTCGCACGACTAAACGATATTGATTTATATTATTTTGAACGCAAATAAAAGTGGCAAAAACGCTTATATATCAACGTTTTTGCCACGTTTTTAATTGGTGTTACAGTATGTATTTAGTATAAAATATTTATGGTTGAGCTATGACGATAGCTTAATCACTAGTCTGTTTGGCGCTTGGCGGGCATTAAGCCCACCTGAATGGGAGGTACAAGTTATCATGAGTATTATTTTAGGTATTCTGATTTTAGCTTTGCTATGGGTTTTGTACAAAGTTGCAAAAGGCTTCTACACAGAAGTTCATAACGACTTTAAATCCGCACAAAAAAAGCGCTTAGACCCCGCGAAGGATAAGCGCTAAACTCACTAATTGGAACTCTTGTTACTTTATTGTAGCAATAGCAAGGGTTCTTTTTATTTGCAAATAATCTACATAACTATTTTAGGACGGGACAAATACGATTGTGTAGCAGTCAACTATTCCTGACTAATACTTAATTCACCAGATATTGCTTGCGCATCCACTCGACGTGATACAACTTTTAACACTAGATATGCTACACCAAGCAATGATCCTTTTAAGATTAATCCAGTAATCAAGCCGTCAGTACGAGTAATCATACTGGCACCAAATCCCACAGCTACAATATCAAGTGTCAAAAGTAGCAATTTCTTAGCAACTGAACGATCCCGGCCTACTTCTTGCATCATGATAAGCCATGCAAAAAGCATACTGGCGGATACAATAATTGAAGCAAGATACGTCATGCGTATAACTGACGCGGTAACTTCTTGGACATGTCCAACCGCACCATATACCATCACAACACTGATAAATGCTGGGACCAGATACATCACCGTTGCCAACTGAGTCATATATGCTGCTACGGTTAACGTGTTCTTTAATACTGTGTTTTTCTTCATTTGAATTCCTTCTTTCTTTACTATGCAACAACAATTTTTACAAAAACTACTTGAATAAGTTGATTATTAATCCCGATTAACAGTTATATATTCCTTGGACTTGTTTTTTGAGCAAATTATACAGGTCTACTACCTACCAATCACAGCCTACATTACAAACGAGGGATTCTTTTTTCAATTAATGTATTATCGTGAATGACCTTGCATCTGATTCTGGTAAAATTCTTGTGCTTCACGTGCCTCTGCACGCTCCATAGCAATCATTTGTTTCTTCTGTGCCCTCGCTTCACTTCTACCGGCTTTTAGAACAGTCCTGGTAATTTTATTCAGTGCCGTAGTAGTCGGCACCATACGTGTATTTAGACGCCTTTTTTCGATTTTTTTCTCAACCTGATTCGCAAAATCTGATTTATGCAGAGATACAAATTTCACATCATTCTTCCACATATTACTCTTAGCTTTGCTATGCGTTTCGTTATTTTTTCCGGTACGCTGATTAGCTGTCGAATTAAATTGATTATCCGTACGACTGGCATGTGATACTGTTTCTAAATGCTTGATAAAGTCATTTCCTTTGTTTATATCATGTGTTGAAGTTTGCTCTACATCATCCGACAAATTTTTGCTTCGACTATCTTCAAGTGGCGGCATTTCATTATCCAGTTCTAAAACCTGTTTGAGGTCTGATTCATTTAGTTCTTTAAATGATTTATATAACTGATTAGCCATGGGCTTTTTTAACTCATTTTCAATTTGATTATTTACGTACTCATTATTATTTTTACTCAGTTTCGGTGAATTGCGTTGTACTTCTTTGGCGGTAGCTACAAATTCATCAAAATCAGTTTTCAATTCATTTTGTAATATCGTGTCCAATAACCGACTAACCCGCTGATTTACTGGTCGCATTTCATTCTTACCAGCTTGTAATCCAAACTTTCCCACTTGCCAATCCCGTTTATTTTTCGGCATCATTTTATAAATTTCAGCTAATTCATTTACATACTTACTAGTCCCACGTTTAACTTCTAAATTATCTGAAACACCTAGTTTTAGTGAATCTCGAAGTTGTGTTTTTCTTTCATAAATGGGAGTTAGCATTCTTCGAGTTTTGTCACTTTCTAACCCATGCGATGTTTTACTAATAATTCTTTCAAATGCTCGTTGTTGCAGCTCTCCAATTGGTTCAATCATTTGAGAATCATTGTTGTACATGAGTTTGTGCTGCCTAGTTTCAGGGTTTACTTTTACAAAATTCACATGAACATGTAGGTGTTCGGTATCATGTTGAATTGATCCAACCCATTCAATATCTGCTCCTAAATCAATATCAGCTAAAAATCGTTTCATTGAGTCTTGTACGGCTACTTTAATACGTTTTTCATCGACATTTTTTGTGCCTGGGTCATAGAGTTCTTGGTCAATTAGAAATTGTGTTCGGAACGAAATTGCCATTTCATGAAGTGGATTATTATTATTCTGACCAATATCAAATGCTCGTTGTGCGTCCCCAACTCTTTCATTTGTCATGTTTAGTGTGTCCGCATTGAATCCCGCTGTCTCACCTAGTGAAGTATCTTCAAGTGACACTGCTGAGTTACGTAACAGATAGTCCGTAGTTGCCCGATAACCAATTTGATAACGCTCTAGTGTTCTTAATATTTTGTCTTGTTCAATTTGGTCTACATTGGTTTCGTTTTTCAAATATTTTTCATTATCACGTTCAAAAACTCGGTCATGCTCAGTTTCTTCAACCGCTAATGAATCGATTTGTATTTCTTGTAGCGTAGCACTTTCACGGAGCAAGTAATTAAGTGAGCCACTAAATTGTTTTCCTTTTGAATTTGCAGTTGCGGCCGTCACAAAAGCGTGGGTTACAATCACTCCAGAATTATTACTAGCTTCAATCTTGAATGCGCCTTTTTTTCCGTTTTTTGCCATTTACTTACCCCAATTAAAAATAGTAAACAATGTATCATCGGTTAACCCCGATTGACTTAACCGGCGACCTTGAGTTGCTGGTGATAAACCCGTAATTTTTTCAATTTCCGGTGAAGTTAACCCAATTTTCTTTAGCGCTGATAGTAATCTGAGTTGTGATACCCTCTCAAAATTTCCATCAAAAATTTCGCTCACTTGTGTAAATACAATATCTTCATCGACATCATTTATATAAAAATTGGGATTCAATTCAGCCACACGCAATAACATACTAATCCGGTTATCCATAGCATCCTCCAAAATTAATCCATTATCTTATTACTCTTTTTTGTGGCAACCATTCGTTGTTCATGACTCTTTCGTAATGAGTCACGTAATAACTCATTTTCTTGTGTGCCAGCTTCCCATATGGAATGCCGTTCTTTCAGTGTCGTTGCATCTGGTAACTGCATCATTATCAAATGTAATATTCCCTCAATTCCAAACTCTTGTAGTTCCTGCTGCCTAGTTAATGATTGTTCGATTTTATCAAGTTGATTATTTTTGATCGCCACTGTATTTATTCTGCGTGTTAACTCTAAATACGGTAAAGCTTCATTTTGCGATATTGCAATATGAGTATTGTAGAAATCACGAATTAAAAATTTAATTAATGAACTAGTATTAACATCCTCTGAAATTGCATCAGATTTTTTTGATAAATACTTTTGAATTTCCGATAAATAGTATTGTGTAGCTACTGAAAGCCTTAGCGTCGCACGCGTTGATTTTTGTGTTTTGTCAGTTTGAAGTTCCGAATTAATATTTTTAATTGAATCCGCTAAAAATACCATTTCGTCTTGTACAAGTTCAGGAATAACATCAACATTTTGACTGGCCTTAATGAGACTAGCTTGGCGTTTCATGTGGCTATTTAATACTGATTTAAGGTGTTCTTTATATTCATCCATTTTTAATACTCCCTGTGTCAATTGATGAAGTACCATCGTCATAATTTATCTTGTAGCCAGGTTGAACATTGAACACATAAACATTGAAATTCAACTCAGATGTTCCAATTGATTTTGCTTCTAACTGAATACCTCTAGGAACTAATTCATTGCCCCTGTATATTGGTGTCACTCGATAACGCACATACGCATTTCTATGGAGTCGCAGAAATGAGGCAACCTTATTTTCATATGTTTCCATCGAATGATTTGAATCAATTGAGGCATTTGTCGCCCGAGTTAATGTGACCAAGTTTCGCATATTATTGTTTTCACCCGTTAACTGAAAACCAATTAAATGTGACCGATTATATAGATAGTCATCCTTACCAGCGTGGCGTATCTTTTTGTTTCTAAACCCGACAGGATTGATATATAAATCTTCCCGTGCTTTCTTTGGCATCATAGATATATTTAACATTGCGTTCGCACTTTGGGGGCGCCCGAGAGTATCGAGGGTGCCCAACTTTTGCCAAGATTTCTTTTCCAAACTTAAATCAGTTGGTGAAAACCTTGCGATGTTATTGTGAACCTTAATTACCTGATTTTTTGAATTGGCTTGCCAATTTAGTTTTGCTAATTTTGACGTATCTTTATATTTAGTTTTTGGAATTTTATTTTCAATTTGTTGACCTAGAGAACCCATCAAGTATGTTTTTGCTTGTGCTTGATGTAGCCAGATAAACAATATAAAAATTGCAATAATTCCCAATAGAACATTTACTCGATGACGCTCTTTTTTCAACATGTGTCTTTACTCCCAATTTTACGGATGAATATCAATAATTCACGTTTGAATTTTCACTGAGCAGCTTAACCATTGCTTGCTCAATTAGTTCATACAAATTATTATCTTGCTGCGTTAACTTGTTGATTTGTATTATCAGCTCTTGCAGATTTGATCCGAGTACCTTATCTGCTAATTGATGTTCACGCAACACAACATAGTCATCCAGAATATTCCGCACTAGTTCAGACCGACTAATGCCATCGTTTTCAGCATATCGAGTTAATTTGTCGTTAATTGCGTCAGGTACATTTAATATTTTGAATGAATTCATATAGCGGAAACCTCCAATAATTAGTATGGTAATTACCTATTTTTCTAGTCGTTGCTTTAAATATAGAAAGAGCATAAGGGGAACGTGCACCACCAAGGTGGTTTCCCCCGCGGTGCGGGCGTTCTGGGTGGGGCATGGTTCAGAAGAATGTCTGACGGATGTCTGACGGTTTGAGAACGGTTGTCTGACAACTGCCTGGCAGGTATAATATAAGAAAAATATCTTTTTGGAGGTCTATTTTGTCGTTACAAACGTCTCGCACACCAAATACAAAAGGTCTGACGGACATTGCTAGCAAGCTATTTGTGGAGGTAATGTCCGCGTTTAATAGTCATTACAAAATGTCTATATGGTACCCTGTTCGAACAATTGTCTCGTTTGTCTTGGCAGTAATACTTACACTAATTTCCATTAACACTTTTAAATTATCAACACTAAAACTGCAACTCATTTCTGTATCAATAATGATTTTTATTTTAGTGGTGCTCGTCATTCTTTCTCTCCAACAACGGCACGAAAACAATAGTAAAAATTGGTTGGAGGTTGAAGCATCCTTCGACAATAGCATTATTGAAAGTTTAAAAAAATATAATCTATATTCGGTTGATCAAATCAACGAAATACAGAATGACCTAGACTTTCAGTTAACTGAAAGTCTAGCTGAACGAGACACTTACCTAAAAATTTGTTGGCTAATGTTAGGCTTTACTCTGGTAACCCCCTACACCACTCTGATTCAACAATTAGCCAGCAATTTAGGGAAGAATTTAACGATTCCAATGGCAATTATGCTTTTCAATGCTTTTATCTGGGCGTCACTTTCTATCTGTGGTATTTTGTTTATGTTTACTCCATATATAAATAACATGTTCCTGTTTGGAAAACGAACAAACAGATTATGTTTTACTTCTCTGCAAAATATAAAAATAAAATTGATTGCTATGGATGACTTAAAAAATAGACAGAATTCAACTCCGCACCCACATGTTCATACTCGCAAAAAACGAAAATGATACAATACCAACTATGAACAGTATGTCTTCTGTATTTTCGATACTTACAAAAATGCTTCAATAAACTTTTTGCATTTTTAATTTAGTTTGACCAAACTTTTTGCAATTTTATTGACCCGTTCTTAATGCCATTTTGCTGATTTTTATAATCATCAATTTGCTTATTGAACGAGTCAATTTTTTTGTTTTCATCATTAATTTGCGTTTTCGCATCGACTATTTCAGATAACAATTGATCCTTGGTTTGCTTGTTATCAACTTGCTTCCCACCAACAAAATCATCAGCATTTTTTTCTAACGTTGCTAAATCGGTTTGGTCATTCTTGATTAAATCTTGAAGCTTTTGAATGCGACCATTGGCGTTTTTAATCGAGTTTTTCTTCTCAGTAATTAAGTTATCAATTGCCTCAACTGCATATGTTTGCTGTGACTTAAACTTCAAATTATTATTAATGATTTTGTCATTACGATTAACAACGAACTGCATTGTACTGTCTTCACTACTTGATGCCGTTCCACTTTGTAGTGCATTGTCTTGCCCAAGTGATCCATCACGTAAATTTACGAAGATTGCGTGGTACCTAGAATTGATACCTCGGACTACCGCAGTAAAAGTATGGTTAGATGTCGGCACTATACTCATGGCTAATCGTTGCTTTGGTTCGGTCGCGAAGCCGAAATCAATATCCTTATCAGTAACCAAGTTTGTCACGTCCGGCATTTCATTCTTCACTTCAAATTGCATAATCATAAAATGTTCTTTGGCGTTATATTCCCGATTTTTCAATCGAACTTGAATGTTGCTAGTGCCCAAGTTGTACCAAGTATTGATTCTCGTATCAGCTACGCTACTTGTCCGTTGCACTAAGAAAACAGGAATAACAAATGAAACGAAAAGGACACCAATAAATGCAATTGTAATTCGTTTTAAGTTAGTTCGATACTGGTGTGTTAAGTCGTAATGTAGGTCATCTAACCTACTTTGAAATGATTTTCTCTCTTTACCTCGGCTCATGTAGATTACCCAACTCCTTTAAATTTGCTCATAACCACCAAAAGGATCAAATTGACTTTCGCGTGAATAATCAACCTCTTGTTGAGTGTTGTTTCCTTGCTTAGCGGTATTGTTTGGTGATGCCAAAAATTTGACTTTTGTAACTACATATTGATCCTTGTAAACTTTGTTCCCGGTTTCTTTATCAACGTAATTATTATTTTGAATTGTAAATTGTACTGCTATCAATGAACCTTTCAATTTAGAATAATTGTTCAAGTTTTCTGCAAGCTTGCCCAAGAATACAAATTGTAAATAGTCTACTGATTTACCCCCTTCACGTTCGATAGCTAAATCAGCCCGTACCCGCGCTGTACTATTTTGACCGACAAATTCTAATTTTACATCCTTGGTTAAACGACCAATCACCGTATTATTTTGCATCTTATTTCTCCTCTGTTCTTATTTATGAGATTGTAAATCCATTCCTTTAAACAGTTCCACAGCAGACGTGTTCAAGGTAGCCACAACATGTCCAAGCTGACCGTTGTTCATCAATGCTTTTCGTTCCTTAACTGACAGATAACGCCTATCGTGAGCAGCATGTAAAATCATAGCAATCCTAAAATGTTCATCTCCATTTTGGTGAACCAGTACGAGCTTATGCCTGCTAAGATTCTGAATATCCAAGTGGTTTGGAATAATAAAGTATTCAGGCTTAACTTCATTTTGTTCATACGATAGTATTACAGCATCAACAACCTGAATTTTTTCTCCCATCACGATGCCCCCATTTTCTCCAGTACCATTTCTTGAACTACTTCCCAATACAGCTTCGATTCCTTGTTCATCCTTTCTTTGATTACATGGAGCTGATAATCACCAACATGCTCAATCCGCATCGCTAATGGTAACAATTCTGACGTGTGCTTCTTATGAATGCCTTTTGGTAATGTGCTTGGATATTCACTCTGTAAGCCTCGCAGAATTTTAGCTTTTGAAACTGATTCATCAAGAATATATTCACGTCGGCCATCTAACAAAATATACATACGTTTTACCCCTCACCCTTATCCTTTTTAATTTTTAGCAATTATATTAATTACTAATCACATCCATCTGAACTGAATCTGGAATCACTTCTACAAAATCAATATTCAGTAAGCTTTTAAATGTACCATCGTCGCTTTCATCAAATAATGCTTCTGTCACAATGAACATTTTACCGGCAATGCGATCATTAACTAAATCACCAGTTACGTAAGCTTTATTAACAACAGATTGTCCCCTGAAACTAAAGCCTTTTGTTTGTGTCATATTGCCTACTCCTCGTCTTTCAAAAATGATTAAAATAACGTTGCCTGTGCGCGTTTAAGTTTGCCTGTGATGGAATATTGCGGAATGATTAGTTGATGGAGGCCATCACTAACCAAGTACTCTGGTACATATTCGCTACGTGGTTCAGCAACCAAACCTAAAATCTCGACTTCCATACTTGGATGGTTTTGAAAATTAGAGCTTGGAAGATACGACGTCCTTGAAATAACAACAAAATCACCTTTGAAATAATATGGTTTAACCTTTAATGTATTCATCTGAAACTCCTTTCATTTGTTATAAGTGAAAAATGTCCACTAATGGCATTTGGGGTCTCGTAGCAATCTTTTGACGTACTACATTTATATCCGCTACTAGGCTAATCATTAGCCCAGTTTCAACGTCTCCTTGCACAAATAATTTGTCTAATTCATTAAAAATTAGCTCTACATTTGTCCAATTAACCCAATCAATTTGCACATCGTTTGTTTCCCAGTTCTCATTGATGAACCAAGTTCCAGCGTGTTGAACCATTGATTTATTATCCGCTACTAGATATTGTTTCCAGTAGTTAATAACACCTGCCTCAACAACGTTTTCAACTTTGTAAATCATGTCTTCAACGTTCACAAATTCACCACTAGTAATTCGAGCATCGTATACTCGTAACCAGTAGTTAGATAACGCTGCCCGAGCTTCTTTTTTGTGATTTTGCCGTTTTAAACTTGGAAATTTTGACCAGGCTGAATTAAATACATCAGTAAGCCCCTTTGACAAAGATAGACGCTCATTTCGTGCACCTTCAATTTTCATTTCAACTTGCTCCAATTCACTGTTCTCAACTAATTCAGCTTGTAATTCACCATTTTTAAATTCTACTGGTGTATCAAGTGAATTTAATTTAGCAAGAATGTTAGACGGGATATATTTATTACCGCCCCAAGCCTTGTTAGTGAGTACTAAGTGATGTTCCAACCTATTTGTCCGACCAACCTTTGAAATGTTCTCAGCAGTCACGACAACCTTTTTCATGTAGCCGTTATCAATCAATTCAGTAAGCACATTAATAACCGTTTGTTTTGATTTACCAAACCACTTAGCTAATTGACCATTTGTAACCCAAGAGAAACCACGACTTGATGATAATTGCATGATTACACCCCAATACAGTTTGGCCGAATCACTAAGCGCTATATCAAACGCAACAGCCCCCTGTAACTCGAACAGCGCAATAGGTTGGCTTGTTTTCCCGGCATAATTAAAATTCATTACACGTCGATCTACGTACAGTTCACGACGAATTGTACGTGTAGTACCGTCAACTGTACGTTTAATTAACTTCCTACGAAGCAACCCAGCTTTAATTAGCTCAGCAACTCGCCGTCCCACGATGCTTTCTGAAACACCTAGCCACTTGGACATGGTTTCGTTCTTCACCCATGAGTACCCTTTGTCATTGTCAATTAGTGAATGTACGATATTAAATACAATCTTTGCACCATCTGAAATATCACGATTAAAAGCAACCTTAGCCGGCAACTGACGTAAGTATGCTGGCGTTCCAGCCTTTCTATTCAGTTGTCCTTTCGCTCGTTTCATTAGTTACTTTCCTTCGCTATTCGATAAAGTTATAAAACTCTTGATTTGGTACGTGCAAAGCTTTTGCGAGTTTTGGAATCTCTTCTGCTTTGAGCGGTGACCCACCTCGTTCTAAAATTGAAATTCTACTTTGGTCAACATCAACTAATTGCGCTAACACAGTTTGGGACATTTCTAATTTTTTGCGGCGATTTCTGATAAAAATACCGATTGCAAATTGTGTACTCATATTCCCTCCGTCTAAAAAAGTAGTTATTATCATTAATTAATATTTGATAATTTAAAGCAAAAAAAACGACTACAAATCACATGTAGTCGTTTCAAATACAATTATTATGCAAAAATACCGCCATTGGTCAAAAAAGGTCAAATCTAAATTAATAGGTTTTCAATGCTTTTTGATTACTAACGAAGTGTGCATAAACATTGCTATTAGAATGTTACAGTAATGTGTATGCACTAAATACTAAATGCGCCCCTCGTTTTTGTCAGGTCCTGCACCGGTGGCTGCCCCGTCCTGCGCCGGTTGAGTTTATTTTGTCGGTGCAGGGCGGTGTCTTTCAAATAAAAGAGACTGTCACTTATCCATCGGGATTATTGTGGCAGTTTTTTTCGTTCTGTTATCTTCCGTATACTCGGCATGTGGACACACAAATAGTTGTTATTACTATGCTTATAAATATGGAATGTAGTTACTGTTATATTTGACGTAATCAATCGCTGTGTAATATCTTATGGTTACACCAAAGTGATTAAGTTTCGCAGAGTGCAATGATTTGCCCATATACTTCTTGAGTATTTTATTCATCTTGATAAAATCTTTGCGTTGTTTTTTAGCATCATTTTTAGAATCAATTCCCATTCCAAATAGATTTACGCTTTCAACACTTTTCTTTATCAATTTGACGTTCTTTGATTTAGCATAAATGGTGAGCGTTGTTGAGTGCCCTTGCTCACTATTAACGAGCATCACTTTTTGTCCGTTTACCTTGAGTGCTCGAACAGCTTGAATACCCTGACGATTTAATAGATAAATGGTATTTGATTTAATCCCTTTTCCACTGGCTTTATACGGCATGAATTGCCACTCTGCCCCCGCATCCGTAAGTGCCATAGGTGAAAACTTCTTTGTGTATTTTGAGTAATCAAATTTCTTAGCGCTTACTTTCGCTTTGATATAACCTTTGTGAGATGCACCTGTTTGTTCATTATAAATATATCCGTACGTATACCACGTACCTCGATATGCCTTTGGTACACTTGTTATTTTGTGTGTTTTTGGCACCGTGGATGCACTTGCTGTCGTCACAAACACTGACCCTACACTCAATGCAACAATCAATGCCACCATTACCTTACTGATTTTCTTCATTTTTCCAATTCCCCCATTTTCAACTGTAATCTTGCAAGTTTCTATTATTCCTTCAACACAACCTGTTCGCTTTTATGCAAGGTTACATGTTTATTATACTACGCATTTATTATTTTCTATTTTCCCAAGCATAAATATTCATGAAATCTATTTATGTGTCCTCATCTACCCGTATTGCAGCGTCATACGCTAACGTGGCAACCGTGTGTCTGAAACCGTGAATTGAGATTGGTTTTAACTTATACCGTTGGATAATTCGTCGCAACCAAGTATCGATTATTTGACTTGGACCCAGCAACTGACTCGATTATCAGCACTCCCCGGCATCAACGATTACTTTGTTAAAAACCACGGAACAAACGCCCCCGTCACTCGCTTAACTATATGTAACCCAAAACATCCTAGTCAGCTGGAATCACCGGTATGAGAATCCAACAAATTCAAGCCCTGACCAGTTCTGGCGCATTCACATTAAATGGAGGAAATGCATATGGCAGCAGGAAAAACACTCGCAATTTTAGGACGTGATGAAGAATCATTTAACGAAGTGGTAAAGAAGCGCTTCACCGACATCGCCAATGATGTGACCGCCGAACAAGCGCGTCCCGTCATTTTGGCGCTCGAAGAAATTTGGGATTTGGGCGAATTGATGAGCTTCAATTTGATTGAAACTTACAATCACGACATCGAAGTCTAGTCCCCGACTCCCCCATCAACATACACAAAACGAAATGAGGAAATAAATATGACCGAAGCTAAAAAATTAGTTCTAACTTTTAAAGGCTCACATGGCAAATCAACTTCACTAACTTTAGCCAAATTCAAGGAACCGGTTGATCCAGCTAAGGTTAAGGCCGCCATGACAACAATCGCCCAAAGCAAAATCTTCGTTACCAAGGAAGGTCACTTTAAATATATGACACCAGTCTCAGCACGGATTGTCGCAACCCAAACTGATGCCGTAGATGGTGTCGCAACCGAAGTATCATTGTAAGTAAATAGGAGGTCAGACGAAAATGTCTGGCCTCCTGTTTTTGTATTTAATTGTCAACCTTAACTACCACTTATAAGTAAAATACTGAATATTTTTAATTTGCTAAAATTTTCGTTACCCCATGTATTCTCCTTTTGCCAACAAATTTTAGGCTTAATATTTCTCATTCACGGAACAAACCCCACCCCCACTCGCTTATACATATGTAAGCCCCACGCTTACCGCATACCTAGCAATTGTCCCCACTGATTGCTCCGCTCGTCGTGGAAAGGAATGGTGATTCTATGCAGAAGAAACTATTACTTTGCTTGATTGTGTTAGCCACCCTGTCACTTCTCGGCATCCCCACCGAAGACTTGATAGCACTGCTCAAGATAATCCTCGCGAGTTAACCCACCTGTGCACCTGCCCGCAAAACGGTAGGTGCGCAACCAAAAAAGGCGGTCAGCAATGATCGCCTTTTATGCTATCAACTTGCTTGTTATTCCAGAATTCAAAGGAGGTTCCCCATGAACACACATTTACAGCTATCCATCACTGGCCGCCAACTTCTCAAGCAATTTGAGGGACTACGCCTCAAAGCCTACCAAGATAGTGTCGGTGTTTGGACAATCGGCTACGGTCATACCAAAGGCGTTGTCCGCGGTATGAATCATCACCGAAGCGCAGGCCAATCAGTACCTCAACGCAGATGTCCAAACCCACGCGCGGGGCATTTATCAATACATCAACGTCCCGCTAAATCAAAATCAATTCGATTCGCTCGTGAGTTTTCACTTCAATCTTGGTCCAGCTATTTTGCATAATAGCTTGTTGCTGAAGTATCTCAATGCGCGGCAATGGCAACAAGCTGCCGCCGAAATGCAACGCTACAAATTTGCCGGTGGCGTTGTGCTCCAGGGACTAGCCAACCGGCGCCGGGCGGAAACGGCGTTATTCCTCAAGCCAGTTGGTAATCCTGCGACGAGCAACCCCCAGCAACCGGCCAAACCGAATGTACCCCATAAAACCTACAAAGTTAAACCTGGCGACACCCTCTCCCAAATTGCGGTTAAGCATGGGACAACGGTGGCGCGACTTGTGCGGTTGAATGGTATCAAGAATCCTAATCTGATTCGAGTTGGGCAAGTTATTGTGGTTTCGTGAAATATTGGGCGAACATAAATCGCCCTACATTTATAGGTAAGCAAAAGAGCAGCGCACCGACTAATTATGTCAGTTCACTGCTCTTTTTTATGCTAATTCAAAACTTATATTTTTTATTCCTTTGAGTATAGCGATAAAAACGAATGGCGCTTTTCTTTGGCTTTGTCATTTTTTCACTTGATACTTTACACTTTCATTAACTCAATTTTAACTACCGTGACGTGAATAGTAGTAAGACGTTGCTAATATCGAGTTTTCAGGGGCATTGAGCGTTAGGTAATCACCCATATATGTTAGCTCATATGCATTTTTCAAACTTCCAATCTTACCAATGTGCATATAGATTGTCCCAAAATTCCCCCATGTAAAATAGGCTTTATAACTCGAAGTTCCAAATGTGACCGTGTTCCCTTTCAATTTCATATCAACACCGCCATCTGTGTTGTACCAAGTTCCTTTCATACGATTAGGTACCTTGTTACTAATTTTTGGTATGACTTTCTTTTTTATATAATAATCTGGAGGAGTGACATCAACAGAAACCCCTAATGCTTTGTACTTTTTACCATTAATTTTTTTAGTGGTGTATTTAACCCCTACACCTTCACTCGTTGGTTCACCTGCACTATTTAATGAGTTAAAAGTGTAGGTGTTTTTACTAGATTTATAAATACCCAAATATTTCTTCGGTACTTCCATTACCGTATATGAGGTTGTCCCGCTGACAATGTTCAAATGCATCGAGTTTTTCCTAATCTTAAACTTAGCGTATTTCTTGGTACCTGCAATATTCACGTACCAATCGCCACGTAATTTTTTCGGAACTGTTCGGCTCCATTTTTTTGGAAGTTTGCTTTGCTGCCCCACTGGCGTGCTCGTTTGCGTTGCAGCACTAACTGACGCGGTGCCAAGTCCAAAGGTCAGCACTGCAACTGTCATCAATATAGTAAAATTCATGATTTTTTTCATCGGCCTTTCCTCCATATATTTAGTGTTGCTAACTTGTCATTATCAATTTCGTCAAAAAAACGCCAACAGAAAACATTACCAATTGCGGTAACATCTTCCCGTTGACGTCGTTGAATATTCTTCTAAAATCCTTAGTTAAATTATCTCATAACAAAAGTTGAAGTACAATTTAGACGGCTTGGTGGTGTTAGGTTATACTGATAAATTGCTTAACCATGTCAATCGTGTAATCTGACATCTAACTTTTTTACGAAATCAAAATTAATGCTTCCATTTTTTTACAAAAATAGCAGACACGAATGCCTGCCACTATCACCATTATTTTAAAAAACGTAATTATCATCTGCCGTTGTTTCGGCTTCATATAAACCAACTGACAGATTTTGAACCGTACTTATATGTGCCACAATATTTTGATAATTCTCAGCGGCTTCATTATAGTTATCGCCACCATTGGAATTTTCATAGTCATGTACATTAGGTACCTTGCCATCCATAAGTGGATAATAAGTTGTGTTTCCTAACCAATTATAATCAAGATTTTCAATTAGTGATACCACAACTGACCACCGATTATATGCATCTAAAACTGAGTAGACCGCTTTATCTTCTGAACTGAGCGTACTTAGATTTGGCATTGTGTCATTATAGCCCATTGTTCCAAATTGCATAAATTGTGACATTAACTCATGGTACTCTTGCAACCCATCTAACATTGGTTGCCAATTTTCAGTTATTTCAGTCGTTGCATTCACCGGACTAGTTTGCATTATCCCATTTGCATCCATAACACTCTTTGTGGCTATGCTTGGGTAACTATATTTTTGAGCCGCCATGTCATTATATACTGCCGCAAACTTTGGCTTCCAGTCCGTTCCTACTAATTTGGCTACCGTTCTTAAATGATCTACTTCTGATTGATATAAGTGACTCTCTGTTAACAGTTTTTGACTATCTACTATATCTCCAACCTTGCCAAAATCCACAGCCTTTGGCGTTGTATTTAACGTAACATTAACCGTTGTTATTGGTTCTTGTACAGAAACAGATGGACCATTTTCGTATATCCAGCCAATTACTCCTTTGACACCCGTATTTCTGTTATTCAATGCTTCTGTAATATAATTTTGAATTTGGCTATCTGTGAGTTTATTATTAATGGCCTGATTCATTAATGTCCCTGTTAGGGCTGCTCGGACTTGCGCGACTGTTATTGTAACAGGGCTTGTTTTTGCATCCGCACTTGATGAATCACTCACAACCGGCTTCACATCATCTGGCTTACCTGACGCATCTGGCTTAGTAACTACTGGTGTCGTTTTTGTTGAATTTGCGTCAACTTTGGCGGGTTGCTTAGTAGGAACCTTGGTGTTCGTAGGTTTTGCATTGGGTTTCTTAGGCGCCTTATACGCTCCCTTGGCCAATTCGTTCATCATCAAGTAGCCTTTAACCGTTGAGCTGTAATAGATCGTAACCTTTGCTTTGCCCTTAGACAACGTTACTTGCTTAGTCAACTTGATTGTTTGCTTCACCTTGGCTGCTAAGTTGCCGTTAACTGCTTGATACTTGTATGTTGTCTTGTGCTTTTTAGTTGTTTTTACTAACTTGTAAGCTTTGGCGCTAGCTGACTTCAAATGATAGCTACCGCTGGTTTTCTTGGTAATTGCGTTTGTATAGGCTGTACTCGTTGAAGCATGAACACTTGCTGCCGTGGCTAACGTCATCAAAGCCGCTGTACTTACGATTAATCCCTTTGTTACTTTACTCATTTATGATTAAGCTCCTCTTATGTCCATATAATCTCTACACAGTATAGTCGCTTTTCGTTATTTTTCAAGCAACTAGTTTGCTAATCAAGTATTGGGATACCCGCGTTCACAACTACCGTAGCACTTTCACATCGCTCGCCCCCAAATTCATTCAAGTAATCACTGCCTGCCAACTCGTCATAAAATCATTAGTGACACGTCCGGTGACACCTCGAATCCGACTACCCGTCACGCTCAAACCCCAGTAATATCAACGTTTCAACCAATTCGTGACACGTCAGGCCCAAAATCGACTAACCTTTTCTCTCATACATATACATACATTTAATAGAAGAAAAAAGTTACTTACCCGTCACTACACAATGGCAATCCCTTGATACTACTGGCTTCAAGTCGGTGACACGTACCCCAATTTACGTGTCATTTACGCGTCACTGACCCGTCACACCCGTCACTACAATTCGCGGAAATAGCCTCGAAAAGTATTCGTCCTTTTTTTCACCCACCCATCACAATTTTCAATCGTCACACCAATCTTCTTCCCCATCCGTCCAGCAGAAATCCGGGGCAAATCGGCGGTTTCCACACTAAAAACGCTGCCCAGCACTTCACTGGTAGTCGTCCGTCCGAGTGGTTCCCGGTCATCAAACCCAAAGCTCTTCTCCATCCAGCGGTGGCGAATTTCTTCGAGGTTATCCGGATAGTTGCGGTAATACAGCCCGCGTAAGCCATTCGAGACTTTTTCCCACGTTACCGGCACCTCCATATCCAGATACTTCAACACGGCTTCGGCTTCTAAGTCCGTGTGTTTGGCGCGTTCTTGGTAGATGTCGGCGAGCGCGGCATCATCCCGACTGATGTGGTAGCGTTCACCCGCGTCAAATAAAACCTTGGCTTCCGCAAATAACTGCGCTACTTCTGCTTGCACAAGTGCGGTATCCCACGGTGATTTAGTCGCAGTCGTCCGCCCAGCTTCGATGGGGAAAAACCGCCGTTCCCCAGTGGCATCGCTCAAAAATTCCGAATTATTCGTCGTCGCAATCAGAACAAAGGCACGCTCCATCACGGTCGCCCGGCGGCCATATGGTTTGCGAATTTCATCAATTTGTGACGAGATAAACGCCTTCTTCTGTTCAATCGTGGCGTTCTTGTCAGCGCGAATTTCGGATAGTTCGACCACTGATTTGGTATTTAATTTGGCCAGCTCGTCTTTTTCGGGCGCAAATGAACTCAATTGGTCAGTAAAATACTCGCGTGGCACAAGATTCGCCACACACGTTGATTTCCCAATTCCTTGTTTACCAGTCAGCACGGGCACAATTTCAAACTTACAGCCCGGCCGATAGATTCGCGCCACCAAGCCGACAAACCACCGCGTCGCAATCATGCGGTTATACTCATCATCAACGCACCCCAAATAATCAATAAAGTACGTTGCCACCCGCGCAATGCCATCCCACGTTTTGCGCTCAACCCAGTCTTTCATCGGGTTAAATGGTAGCTCACGGGCCGCCAATTCCACCCCTTGTGTCAGTGCCCGGTCATCGGCCAAAAAATCATATTCGGCTTCCAAATAGCTTTTCAAATGAATTTCATGAATGTCCTCCAGCCGTCCCACGTTCGCCAAACCAAGCGCCGGACAAGCTTTTACGCCTACTACTTCTCCGGTAAATTCGTTGTAGCCAATGACTCCAGCTAGCGCCGCACTATTATTCACATACAAAGCCACATTTCGCGGTGAGCCCGTCTTGACGATACCCGTTGAATGGCGCGTCAGCTCATCAATCCACGCTGGTACGCCCGCCAAAACTTGTTCTTTAATCGCTGTAAATTTTTCCATTTTTTATCCCCACTTTTTATAAAATCCCACCAATTTTGTCGTCCTACTGATTTCCTATCGTCCATACCGCCGAACATGGCGCCCCAAAATTGACTTAAAGATTTGATTAACTTCGTTTTCCGCTAGTGCCGGTGTCACGAATTCACGGTTGAACAAATGAATCAAGTGATACGCCACTTCTTCCCGCGTCCCACTTGCCAACAGCGAACCGACCACCGATGCCACCCAATTATTCCGTTCACCGTGCCCGCAGCCATCAAAGACCCGGTTCAAAAATGAATCGGCTTTACCACCACGAAACTTGGCTTGCCGCCTACCAACACCCCAATCAGATTCTGTAACCTGTTCGGCTGGTAACGGTGTTGCGCTGACCACTTCCAGTAACCACCGTGGTGCTGGCGCAACGGCATTTAGCGTGCCATTGACGATGGTGTACGGGCGCCCATTGACCTGACTCGGTGCCATAATTGTGCTCACCGTCAAAATATCGACGCCTGGTAGGAACCCGACTTTGGCTTTTAATTTCAAATGCGCTGGGTAAGAAAAGAATGCATGTAGACCCTCGTTCGGAGTTTTCTCCGTGTATGTGTTCCCCAGCGTAAAATCCGTTAAACCGCGTTCTTGCCGAAACTGCATAAAATTGGCGATGCCATCTGCGCCGGCTTGGTGGTTGCGATCTAAGTCCAAAACTAGTAAGTGCACCGGTTCTAAGGCAATCCCAAAATTACATTCGCCGCGCATAAACCATTGTTCTAAGTGGTGGGCATCCGTGGACGCGTCCCGGACACCGTGTGAGCCCTTGAGCGGAATCTTACTGCCCGCAATCAAAGGAAAGACTGGAATCCCCGCTTGTTGCAGTTCCCCCGCGCGTAAATAACATGTCATCAGCAAGCACCACCTTTCGCCGTCAATTGCGCATCATTATCGCCCAACTGAATTGGTGCCCCGCACCCTGGGCCATCCAATGCTAAGCTCATCCCCAAGCCATATGGGGTCAATGCCGTCGATAACTCTAAATCTACAATCACCTGATTAATTAAGTTGTTAGCGCTATCGAGTTTTTCGTGCACGGCACAGTAGCAATCCTGCTGATTACACGCTAACCCTCGTGCTAACTTGGCAATACTCGCTTGGACATTTGCCAGTTGCTTGATTTGCAATTTTTCCATTTACTGATTTCCCCTCTATGATTTATTCGTTTTGCTAGCCTGCGATACTGCCGTTTTTGCTTTCTCGCAACCACTCTTCCAATTGCGTCACGCAGACTTTCATCATGTGAATCTGATCCATGACTTTCTCACAATTGAACTCCGCCATCCCAATTAAATCGTTCACCACTTCTTCGGGCTTTTTCTTCACGTCTTGAAACAACTTGTTCTTCATGCCGGTGTTGAACACGTCCATCATTGATTTTTGGTCAAGACTCGCTAAATTCACGTCACCATCACTTTCCCGATACATCACACCCAAGCGCGACTTGCGGGTCGGCAATTGTTCATACGCAGTCGGTTGGCTATATTCAGCGACTAGCTGGGCTTCAAATTTTAGCATGAAGCAGGCGTAGTTAATCATGCGCTGAATTTTATACTGCTTCACGGGCAACCGCACCTCATAAATTGTGTCAACTGCCGGCTCACCGTATCCCAAATATACGGTTGTTTCATCTGGCTGGCCTTCTTGCACCACCGTTTTCATTGTTTGGGCATTCGTTAAGTTCACCATAATCATATAATTACGATCATCTGGATCCCTAAAGAGACCATAGACAAAGCCGTCAAAGACAATTGGCAAGCCACTTGCAACGACATTCGCCCCCACTGCTGGCTGGTTCATAATTCCGGCCCACGTTTCCCGACTCAGATGCGCGTGCGCTGCTTCAAATTCATGAATCCAAGTCATTGGCCAACCTTCGACTTCGACAAAGCCGCCGTACGTCCGATTCCAATCCAATGAGCGTGGCTTAGCTTTTCGTGTTTCGTCATTTGCTTGCACCTTCTTACCAAACGTAATTGTGGCACGGGGATCTAACTTCCCATGTAACTCGGCTACGCCAGTGTGAAAGTCAGTACCGTGGCGATTCACCATATCAATCACAATTCGTTCCACTATAATTCCTCCAAATAATTAGTTTTATCTAATAACCTATGTATATTTAGTTATTTGATAATCTAATCATAATATTTTACTCACAAAATTGAAAATTAAATTTTAGCCCCCTTATTTTAGATTTTTTACCGAAAAACAGACCAAAATAGGTAAAAACACCCCAAATTGCCGTGATTTTTGCTAAATTCATGCCCTAAAATCACAAAATTCTAAAATACACCCCCTAAAATATAATTCGTGCTTCACCTATGGGCTTGCTACAATATTTATATTAACCAAACATCCATTCGCATTCATCGCCACGCAAACCCGACTAAGGAGGTATCCATGACCAATCAAGATCACATTAATTATATTTTTGAACAAGAAACGCTACAGCCAATCATCGGCAAGACGCTGAGTAGCTTCAATTGCTGGCCAAATAAAGCCGAATACGACGACCTCAAGAACGAGGGACTGTTACTCGGCTATTTACTCGCAGCGAAACAAGACTGGCACACACACGACATCTGCGCCTTTCGCGGCTTGTTCAAACGGGCGTATCGTAATTTTGTCCTCGACCATTATCGGGTGCAGCGTCGCCGGACTGAAATCATTACTGAACACCAAGTGGCGTTGGTTCGCCCTGATTTTGAGCTTGACCCGATTCACAATGTTAGTTTGCTGCAAGCACAGCTAACACCGCGCCAATACCAGATTTTGTGTAGCTTATATCAAGGCGACACCTTCCGGCAAATCAGCGCCAAGCTTGGGATTAGTATCACGCAGATTAGTCGTGAACGCCAGGCGATTCAGGCGGTGGCACGTGAGATTTGGAAATAGGACGTTGTTGACGTCACGTCTTAGGGGGAATTGGCACTGCGTCATGCCTACACAATCTAGTTAAATACGTATTCAAAAGCTTGCACAAACACTCACACAAACCGCAAAAAACACAAAGGAGCTTAACCGATGCAATCACGCTTACAACCCATTTTTGGCCTCACTTGGGACAGCCATTTAATCCTGCCGGGCACACCCGACATCGTGTCCACACCGCTCGGTCACCTAGTGCCTATCGCTGATGCCCACAAATATCTCTTATTTATTAGTGAGCCAGTCGATGCCCAGCTACAATTCAGACCATTATTCAATCCAACCGCCAAAGCCCACCCTATTTTTACCCCCTAATAGTTTAGCAACCACAGTTGGTGATGTGCTGCTTGCGAACTAATTCCATCCGTTCTGTTACTTAATCAACAAACACACGCAAAGGAGGATTAGCACACCGTGATAAATTCACCATGTTGTAGCCCCAACCCGACCATCAGTGTTATTGATGACCAGATTCTTTTGGAACTCCTTGAACGCCCGCATTTTGGCAGTCATCCCGGATTTAACGCCTACTGTAAAGCACTGATTAGTTATGCACGGATTACCGGGCAGATTAGTAGTACCGGCCCAGCTACTGATGTCGTGCATCCCTTAATACCTGCGATGGTCAAATATTTACAGCAACGCCAAACAGTCCACCTAACTAGTGAGCAAGTTTTTAGTCATTTGGCAACCTTCTTAGACGATAAAGTCGCAGTGCTTACAGCGCCACCCGACCACCAATTAAAGGAACACTTATTACAGATGCCACCCCACCAGTTCGAAGTGTTTACCCGCGAACTGATGCATGCGCTAGGTCTTGAACTCGACTTGAATTTAGGGGTAAAGCAGTCCTCAGACGGTGGTATTGATGGATTCGGGTATCTGCGCACAATCTACTTACGCACCGAGCGCATCGCTATCCAAGCCAAACGCTGGCAAAGCAACATCGGCAGCCGCGAAATCGACTCGTTCCGTGGGGCGATGGACAAGTTCCATGCCGACTTTGGCATTTTCATCACCACTTCACGTTTTACTAAGGAAGCTGTCGCAGCGTCACGGGCTGGAGTGAAGCCGATTACGTTGGTGGATGGGGATGAGTTGGTTGGCTTGGCACGGGTTTGTGGGGTGCAGGTGGTTAGTAGTGTAGATAACTGAAATAACCCTTGATACTCAGTCCAACGCTGGTATCAAGGGTTATTAATGTGGGGCATATTAGCTGATCCATAGGGATTATTGTGGCAGTTTTTTTAGTTCTTTTATTTTCCTAAAATTGGCAATAATATTATCGAATTTCTTCGATAGACTATAAAAAGTGTATTAAGTTAATTTAATGACATTGCCGATTAAGGTCGAATGCTGTTTTTTAATTATTTCTTAGGCGCTAACATATAAACACGCAATTTAGCGGTCTTGTTAGAACCGTCCTTGGCGGTGATGGTTACCCACCCGTTTTTTTACCAATGACTTTGCCCATTTTGGTTACGCGGGCAATCTTTTTGTTACTGACCTTCCAACTCACTTTGTTGATGGCGTTTTTGTTGATCTGTGCCCTCAACGCAATAGAAAGGGACATTTTCCCGAATTTTTGAAAGGTGGAATCGGGGTAGAACGTTCAGAAACAAACGTAAGCAATCCCCGTTTGTCTTTTTCGTTAGTTAGCCAAACGTCATGTCACTAGGATTAACTACATCTGAATTATTTTTTATGCGCTAATGGTTAAGTAAACCAATACTTAAAAATCAGTTGCATTACAATTAGAAAAGTTTTAATATAACAACAATGAAACCTGATGGCCATCAGATTCCTAAACTATTTCTCAACGCACTATACGAAAGTTATGGTAGGAATATATGAAGAAATTTAAATCACTTTTATTGTTAAGTATGTTGGCGTTATCATTGTTTGCCAGCGGCATGTCTACTTTTGCCGATGATACATCTAGCACAAATTCAGCGGTAACAACAAGTCTCGCAACTCAATCAACCAATACCTTGGTTCAAACAATCTTGGATTATGCCAATGGTAACTGCATCTCATTTGTTGATGCTGCGACGAAACTTGGCTATTACACTAACGATATGGTCTTAGTTGACCCCACAGAACAAACACTAGATAATGCAATAGCCGTTGGGGATTATATCCACAACGAAACGGGATTACCCGTAAATATTCAAGCTGTCAAATCCGAAGATGAGATAGAAGACTTTGACCTTGAAGGTGGTGTTGGGACCGCTCACGATTACGAAGGTGTTGTGGGAATTGAAGGCTCAACAGACACCGAAGAAGATGTAATTGCTACGCGTACAAGTATTACTATTGGAAAATCATTTAAGGTTAAATTCAGCGGAAAAACATATCTTTCACGTGTTGATGCTGAAAAGCACTCTCACAAAGTTGAAATTCAGCCCAATGGATCCAAAGCCTTTAAGTGGATATTAGACACTTCAAAAGTAACTCACACATCCAGCGATGCAGATATTATCAAGAACTTTTCCTCTAAAGGTCAAAAATACCTAAAAAAGAATCCTGATACAATCAAGCTACTTCGGCAAGGATTAAAGTACATCGGGAGGTAGAATTTATGCGCTTTTATATTCACCCAATAAAAATTACGAAATTACCATATCCTGAATATTTTGATAAGAAAATGTGGGCACCAAACTTGCGAATGAACTCTGGCTATTCTGCGCTTGAACCGCAAGGCAAGTATGGAGTCAGCGTTGAATTAAGTTGGGGGAAAAGTGAAACCATCAACGAAATTTATATACCAATAAATTCTGAATTCAACACTGAATGGATAAACATTGAATCAGATATTCACGGTGATATCGTCATTTCCACTGATCATGTAACCCCATTGACGGTTGACAAGCGCGCCTTTTTAATTGCCGTTGTTTTGACTACAAAATTATTCGGTGGGGTTATAAGTACTGATGCCAAACAAACTTGGATGCCCCTCGATGAGTTTGAATTGGAATACGCTGACTACTTGAAAATGTCGTTTGAACGCGCATTGGTTTACACCGAACCAGAAATTTTTACACTGGATGCTACTAATGAGCCAGAACCGCCTGATGTTCAAGATTTATTTGAATAATTTTTTCAGAGATTCGAGACATAATACTTCCAGCCCAATAAATAGGCCTGATTTCTACCTCGCAGGAGAAGCCAGGCCTATTAGCGTGCAGTGAAAAAGATAGCTTGTTGAATATTTTGCTTCATGAGTCCTATTTATAACGGGGGTTTTGTCTCAATCCCCGTTGAATATCACAAGAATCAAGTAACTCTCACGACAAGAAAAAAAGCATCCCGGAAGGATGCTTTTTGAATACCTGAAACAGACGTAGTATTACCAAGAATAATGGCGATGTTCTTACGATGTGGATGCCCATATCACGTTATTCACGAGCTTGACGCCTCATAGAAATAACTTATTCAGAATCTTGTTGTGGCCCGTAATTTTTAATGTCGGATTTGTCGGCGATGATGGTTGGCACAACTAAGGTCTTTTTCGCATCGGTTACATAAGCATAGTTTTCATCAATAAACCCGGCGACATTGATGATATCACCTTCCTTGAGATGACTATCGCCCTTAACGATAATCCGAAACGTTGTCTGGTCTTGTTCCTGCGGTGTCGCTACTAAATACGCCCCACTCTGTTTATCCGCAGCTAGGACCTGAATCACTTCCGTGCCAGAACATTGATAAAAATCGTTCATAAACACGCCGTTATTGGCAACTAATTTTGCATAATCCAAGTTGATTACATTCGCAATTGCAGTACTTTGTTGGTCATCAGTGAGCTTCTTCGCCGTCGCTGAAAGTCCGGCTGCATATGCGCTATCAGCTGCCTCAGATTTGAACGGCTTTGCTTGAGGAATGCGTTTCTTGGCAAGTGCTTGTGCTTTCTTTTGGCGACTTGCTTTTGCACTGCTTTCACTCTTTTGTTGAGCTGCTTGTTGTGAAGTCGTACACCCAGCCACGCCTAGTAGCAGTAGACCGAAAAATGCGGTTAATGTTTTTTCATAAAATTGCTTCAATTGGAAAATGTATTTATTTACTGGTTAATCGGTATGTTTTTTGCTTAGTTTGCCAAGTACCCGATTTAAAATGATGATAATTAATCCTAGGCCGAGTAATGCGCCCCAACCGAAAGCATCGCTAAAATATGGATGCCTTGTGAACATATCGAGAATGAACAATACCCAGAATACTAACCACAGGACCCAGTATACGAGGGCTAAAACTTGCTTTGTTTGCATAATATGCACCTTTCAATTATTTTGCCGGCCGCTCCCAAGTTTTTTTCGCTAGGAAGTCCATGGATTCTGGACCAAATGGTGCATTTTTGGCACGAATTATTTCCGCCCCAGTGAAGTTATAAATCGTAGCTGGTGACTTGTCACTGATCGTTATTTTGACATCCGTTAGTTGTTGTACGGCTGCAACTTTGGTTAAGCCGTGAACAACCGCGCTAATCAGGGAAAGCTGCAGCGGTTTATTTTCGGGTGAACTTATCATTTTTTGACTCATCGGCACCTCAATTGCTAAATGATACGGTGCCTTAGTCAGGTTACCCGAAAGACTAATCGCCTCGGTCATCTCGTCTAATGACAAATGAGTCAGGCTACTGTTAATCTGTTGCTTGATTGACTGTTCCAATGATGTCTGGGTATCCTCGGTAGCGATACGTGTGTCATTTGGAACTTTCGTTGTTGGTGATTTTGCTGCACACCCAACCAAGCTAAGTGCCAGCATACTAATTAAAAAAACTTGGCAAGATTTCCTACGCATTGTCATAAAATAAGCCCCCGCTTCCCTCATAAATATCAATGATTAGTATATCATTTCATAGTCAGGAGTGTTTGCCGGCATTAAAAGAGCGCTTCACCCCACCAAGGATAAGCGCTAACACTCAAAAGAGCTTCTTATTAGTTTAGCAGCGGTTTTTTTGCAGATTATCCTAGGTATACCGAAGTTCAAAACGATTCACCCACGAATAGTTTTTGCCACTAATGCGTATGCCGAATCAAACTTAGCGAGTTGTGCGATTGATTTGGTAGTATCACCGCTAGTAACTCGGCCGTTATTCATACTTGCCCAATAAGCAACGAGTACGTTACTGTTACTATGCAATTTAACATGGTCAATCACATCTGAAATCGTTGATTGTGGTGCCCATGAAATTTTCTGTGACTGATTAAGGGTTGTTAACCCACCGTCGTTGCTGGCTGATTGTCCGATGACAAAAATTGGTGCCGTGCCCGCCGGATTAACAATTGCAAACTTCACATAACCAGTTTCTGATAAGTTGGAATATGGTTGTAACTCAAACTTAGGGTATTTTTTGATAACCGCCCCTTTTTCCAAATGAATCAATTGGAAACTTATCCCGTTCCCTGTCTTATTCGTACGATGAAAATCAAATTGCGCGCTACCACCACGCAACCCTAACGTATCATCTGTTGTTTGTTTGACCCGTAATTCATTAACCGCAACTGGTGATTTCGGTGCCCGGACGGTGTCCACATAATGGGTAATCCGATTAGTGGCAATGATGAGCACGCCCAGTACCGCGATAACACCGATGATTTTGATAAACTTCTTCATATTAATCCCCCAATTAATGAAAATTGCTTGCACAACTAGTATTAAACTCAAGTGATAATTTTTGCGTGTTTCGTACCATATCTGTTAGTTATTATACAATATTCGCAATGTTATTAAATTATTTTTTTTATTTATCGTGACGTTTTATTTGCCAGTCCTCGCCTAAATTTTAGTACCATGACGATAACCAAATACATAAATAATCACGGTACTATGCTATTATTTAGGTAATACATAAAAACACCAAAGGAGTAAACTATGCCTAATACCACTTGGGATTTAACCCAACTATTTACTGATGAAGACGAATGGTTTGATGAACTGGAAACTGCTGAAATGCGCAACGCGGATATTGAGATTACGGCAACAATTCAAGCTTTGCCTGCCTCAATTCTCGCCCTAACGTTAGCGGACTTCATCGAATTAAGTAGCCAAGTTGAAAAACTTGCCATTTACGGCCAACTTAGTAACATGCCAGATTTAATGAGGGAACTACAACCGTTGTTAAGTGATGTCCTCGAAAAGGCGGCGGCACTCCAATATTACCTCGCTAACATTGCGCCTGAATTGTTGGCCAGTCCTGACTTAACGGCATACAAAACTATGCTGACCAAATTTGCTAGCCAGCACCAACATTTATTAGCCCCCGCACAAGAAAGCCAGCTTTCGCATGAACTAATTCAGCAACCTAGCGTGGCATTCAACGAAGCAATGGGCGCACTAATGGCTGATGAAAACCCTGATATTGATGATTATGAACAACTTTTCGCCGATATTTTGTCGACTAAAGTGCACAATAATAACCATTTAGCTCAGTTACATGACTTCAAAAGTGCGCGTAATTATTATTTGAATCAACTAAGCCTCCCTGGCACTGTTTATAGTAATTTATCAGCGCAAGTTAAACAGCACACGTCACTTGCACAAAAGTACGTCCAAGAGGCCCCAGCAATTAACGCTGACATTCCGGTGTTATCAATCGACCAAGCCAAGCAAATCATCCACGCGGCATTAGCTGAGTTCGGTACTGAATACGTCGCGGTGGTCGATTCCTTTTTTGACGATGGTTTAATCCACCTAACTGATGCGGGTGATGCCTATTCTGTGACGACGTACGGCGAACCAACTTACATTTCGGTGAGCTGGTTTGGTGATCTTACCAGTCTCTATGAATTAATGCATGAAATCGGCCACGCCATGAACCACTATTTGACGCATCAACACGAGCCAATTCAATATGGAACTAACCATATTTTCACCTCAGAAATCGCCGCTATTATGCATGAGAACTTGTTGACCGAATACTTGCTTAACAACTTGCCGGCGGGGATGACAACTTTGGCGGTATTAGTCTACCACTTGCAAAATTTCTATGAAGAAGTTTTCGTCCAAGCTAAATACTCAGAGTTCGAAGATGAAATTCACCAACTCGCGGTAACCCATGACAAATTAAGCAACGTTGATTTTAATTCACTACTTGGGAATTTAACGGACCAATATGACGGTGTTCGTAATCCTGCCGATGACAACCTTTGGACTGAAATCCCCCACTTCTACAACCATAGTTACTACGTTTTCCAATATGCAACGGGGATGTTGATTGGGACTGAACTTATTGCCAAATTACGGCACAACGAAATCACCAATGCTGATTTCTTAAATTATCTCAGCATTGGTGAATCACAGGCACCTGTCGAGATGCTCGCTACGTTAGGCATCGATATTACGAGTAACCCATTTGCCGCCGCGTTCAGCCAATTTGCTACCGATTTGGACACTTTAGTGGAACCGAGCTTGGCAGACTGAATGCGCTGCACCTGTGAAGGAGACAATTAATGACGCAATACGAATTAGAATATGGGATTCGCATCCATCACACTGACCAAATCCCCGGTTTTCCAAACAATTGGGATTCAGCGGATTGGTATCGGTCAAAAGAATTACGTGATGCGACTTATGAGGCATATTTGAAACTGGAACAACCAGCGGATAAACTCTACGACATCAAGTCATACTTCAAAATCACTCGGTAACAAAATATGCGGGCACATTATTCCGGCAAATAATGAAAAAAGCTCTGATTTCTACGTTTAAGTGAAATCAGAGCTTTTTATGTACACTAATCCGTCTGACGTAAGATTGGCCACTGCGTGCCAGCAAATTACTTGGCGCACCACGCTGGAAGCAGCCTCCCAAGCCAAAATACGGTCTTGTGAGGTTCGACTAAGCTGGGACTCTAAGGAATAAATTCCTAAGAGTCCTCATCTTATCCTCAGCGGCGACATGTGTTACACACATATCACCCCAGTCGCGGTGTAAAGGCTGCGCCCGCCAAGTAATTTGCCGGCACTCCGTTAGTTAGTTATAATTCTCAAACTAAAAGCATCCTGAAATTCGACTTCACAAAGTCATTTCAGGATGCTTTTTCACATGTACCAATTTGTTATGCTAAATTATTAATTTTAGCATTAAATCTGAATCTCATAAGTTCATCTACCGTTCTATCACCATAAATTATTAGTCGGTCTTCGCCATGAACTCCGCAAACAATTTACCCATTGACTTGAATATCTTGCAATTCATAATTCGCTTCGTCTATCAGTGATTGATTGTTTTATTTCAAATATTCCATAATCCTTGCAAGCGATTCACTACCCGGCGCTGCTGTAAATAGCTTCAGCTCGAGATGACTATCGTTGCCCACAAAGAAACTCGTTTCTTCAAATTCAAGCCGGCCTAATGTTTGATGATTAATCAACTTCATCTTCTCTTCAGTCGCAATAATGTCATGCTGCTGCCAAAGTTCATTAAATTTTGGTGACTCAGTTCGCAGTTGCTGAACAAATTTTTCATACCACGGATCATTGACGTTTTCACCATAAATCATCCGAAAATGGGCAACCATTTGCTTGGCTGACTTTTCCCATTCGGCCAAACTATCTTGATTTTCCGGATATAAAAACATGAGTCGTAACACGTTGCGGTCAGCGATATTAAGCATTGAAAAGTCGTACCACAATTGCTCAGCGGCATTGTTCCAACCGACAATATTCCAACGTTGGTCAAGAATTGTTGCTGGCGAGTACTCTAGGTTATCAATTACATGTTGGAGCATTGGACTAATCGCAACCGGAACATCATTAATCACTGTTGGTTGAGCTTGTTGCCCTAAAGTAAATAAGTGTTGCACTTCAACTTCATTAAGTTGTAGCACACCTGCAATGGCTTCTAATACCTGGGTTGACACTTGAATATCCCGACCTTGCTCAAGCCACGTATACCAAGTAACCCCAACACCCGCTAAGGTTGCCACTTCTTCACGGCGTAACCCTGGAGTTCGCCGGTTCTTACCTTTTGGCAGACCAACTTGTTCTGGTGTGATTTTGGCTCGTTGAACCTTTAAAAAATCACCTAATTCTTTTTTTCGTTCAACACTATTGACCATCGTTATCCTCCAAGGTAGTAGAAATAATACCTGTATAAACACACTACTTCCTAGTCTTATTAATATTCTTTATGATAAGAGCAATCATTAAATATGTAAAGCAGAAGGAAAATACTATGACTAATAAAACTGTCCTTGTCACCGGAGGAACTGGCTACATAGCTCAATACATTATGGCGCAACTGCTAAACGCCGGCTATAACGTCCGCACAACTGTCCGTTCGCTGGCTCGGAAAAATGAGATCCAAGCCAATCTCCGTGAAGCTGGCGCGCACAATACTGAAGTCGAATTAATTGCAGCTGACTTAACCGCTGACCTAGGCTGGGCTGAAGCAATGAACGGTGTTGACTACGTCATGCATGTTGCTTCGCCAATGATTCAATCCAAGAACGAAGATGACCTCATCATCCCCGCTCAACAAGGAACTTTACGCGTTCTTAACTTTGCAAATGCTGCCGGCGTAAAACGAGTTATTATGACATCGGCATTTGGCGCGATTGGTATGGGGCGCAATAAAAAAGAAAGTAATCGTGTCTTCACTGAAAATGACTGGGCCCCCGTAAATAGCAAATTACTAGGTGCATACTACAAGAGTAAAACTTTAGCTGAAAAAGCCGCCTGGGATTTCGTTAATCAACCAGCGACTAAGCTTGAACTAGCTACAATCTTGCCCGTCGCTGTTTTTGGTCCAATTCTCGGTGGCAAAACGACCGGTTCAAACCACCTGCTAGCAATGATGCTTGGTGGTAAAACGCCGGCCGTACCAGATATCTGGATTCCTGTTAGCGATGTCCGCGATATTGCCAACGCCCACATCCTCGCAATGACAACACCTGAAGCCGCTGGGGAACGTTTCATCATTTCCCATGAATCTTCAATGCCAATGAAAGCAATTGGTCAAATATTGAAAGACGGCTTAGGTGAAGTTGGTAAGAAAGTCCCAACCAAACAGATACCAACTTGGCTAATTAAGTTAATTGCACCACTCGTGCCAATTATGCGCCAAATGCTTCCTGACATAGGCATCGAGCGAAAGATGAGCAGTGCCAACGCCAAGAATATTTTGCATTGGCAACCACAATATTCAATTAACGATACCTTGATCGAATCCGCGCAAGTCTGGTTAGAGACCCACAAATAAACTGAGGTACGAAATTGAGTACAAAAGGAGTTTTGACACTGAAATAATGTGTCATGTTTAGATATCCCTCCCTGTAATGAAATGAATTGTGAAATCAAATCCACGTGTGGCATGATAACCATTGGAAACGGTAGATAGTGCAACTAGCTGTCAAAATGGAATACAAACCACTTAGTGAAATACTCCAAATTAACAAACTAAAAAGCACCCTGAAACTCGACTTCACCAAGTCATTTCGGGGTGCTTTTGCAGGTTCTATTATCAGTGTTTTTTTCCAATGCCACTGCAATTTATGATTGATACCTATTTTCACTAGTTTGAGCATTACACCTAACTACCGGCACGTAGTTGGCCAAGTCTATTCAATTCCATGGCAGACCTCATTTAGCAAGTAATTCACCCGTTAACTTGAATATCTTGCCGTTTGTAATCATAGTTTGCCGTAATTTGGAGTTGGTGGCTATTAATCATGGTCTGGTCATATTTAATCTGCTCCAGTAGCGTCTGGCGCCTGGCATCTGTTGAAAAATTAGCATCTAAGGCTGCAAATTGGCGTTCAATATACTCAATCGTCCCTTGTGACACTGATTGGTTAGAAAAGCCAATCATGACATAGCTTGGTTGCGTTGATGTTACTTCATTTTCCAATTTTTCATAAACATGCGCCGTCCCGACATGGCCTTTTTCATCTAAAAATGAGACTAATTGACCAGGGCGATCATAGTGCCCAATTACTTGATTCAATTGACGCAAAGTAATGATATCATCTTCAAAATTTCCACGTGTTGGCTTGCTTGCGTTGACTTTGATTCCTGTGTATACAATTTCTGCCATCATATTACCCCAATATTGATTAATTTTCGTGATTGTCATGTTGCTTTTTAAGATGCAAATTCATGAGATACCACCCAACAATTGTCACAAGTAATAGTCCCCAACCAACAACTGTCAGCTTGGTAAAGTTATCCATTTTAATATTCCCCCATTGCTATTTAATATTTTTCAACTGCCGTTAAGGCTGAATCATGAACTCTAATATCCGCCGCATCGTAGAGCTTCTTTAGTACCATATTCAGACTTTTCCCGTGACTCCCGGTCATATAGTCGTTGATGATCTGCGTTTCGAGATACGCTTGATGTTCCTTCATTGTCCCTTTACCGGGATTATTAACCATTTTGATAATGTAATAGCCGTTCTTCCCCTTAATCGGTGCACTAACTTGCCGGTTCTTAAGCTTGAAGGCCGCTTGCATTATCGCCGGATCAACATTTTTGGCGGTGGCGTTAAACGGCACCATTTGTCCGTGGGTACTATTCGTATTGGTGTCTAAGGAATATTTGACCACCATTTTTTCAAATGATTGACCACTAGCTAGTTGCTTAGTGACGGTTTGGGCAACATTTTTTTGCCCTACCATGATTGATTGCACTGTAACAGTTGGTTGATATGTTTTAAAAGCTTGCTGTAAATCTTGCGTCGTAATTTTGACATTCGCTTTCACGGCGGCCCTTATTAACAAATTTGCTTTAATTTTGGCTTTGAATGAAGTTTCCGTGTAATTACTCTGCTTGAGCATGGTGTTCCATGCGCTATCACCATACACGCGCGCACTTTTTTCGTATTCACTATTAACCACCTGCGTAGTGATTTGTTTGCCATATTTGGCAGCTAAAATCTTGTCTAGCATGGCCTGTTTTAACTGATTTTGAGCAGCCGTTGAGGTCTTAACATCCGTGTAAAATGCATTTTTACTGATGTTACCGTATTTAGATGTTGCAACGCTGCGATTCATCCCCCAGCTAGTCGCCATCACTGTAATAGCAGCCGTGACGACAATAAGCGCGATAATTCCACCAATTTGCTTAAGCTTCATTTTCCTGATTACCCTCTAATTTTGCGATGTAAGCTTGATATTTTTTGTCTTGCTTCTTAAGACGGCGATATATCAAGTAGATTACGATGAGTAATAACAGTACTCCGGCAATTATGAAATATTGCGTGTAATCACGTTTGATTGTTACATCTGATTTGTTGAATTTACTAGCAGTTTGCCCAGAAATCGTAAATTCCCGCACAAAATGCCATTTTTCCGTGCCAGCTTTCATAACTAAATCTAGACTATACTTCCCTGGCTTGAGCGATTGCCCATTAAGCGGTGTTGGATAATCAAAGACCGAGTTTGGAGCAATTTGGCCGGCCGTTAAGCGCCCGTTGTAGAGGACTTTTGGTGAGTTTAGTTTCGTAATCTTGGTTTGTACCTTAACTTGATTTAGATATTTGGCACTTTGATTCGTAATTTGGGCAGAAATTACATTCCGGTAGTTGATTTGGTTAGCGGCAATTTTGTTTAACGTGACGGCGGATTTAACCGGCGTGTTGGCTTCCCGCAAGACAACCCCAACGACGTAGGCATATTTATTAACAATCGACATCCCCTTCGTCGGATTTGATGCTTTGCCCTTAGTAACTTCTTCAAAGGTAATGCCACCCGCTAAAACTCCTTGAAACTTTGTTTTGGGCATTTTTAATTGCAAATTAAGCACTTTATCCGTTTTGGCGGGGATTGTAATTGTGCTTTGTGTTGTCAGAATTTTATCTAAGCGAATTTTTAAGTTTTGGGCCATCGATAATTTGGCATTTTTATATTCAACAACCCCGGCGCTATTAGTTCGTGCTAACCCAATGGTTGGTTTCACAACGACCGTACGATTAGTATCATTCGTTAAGGTCACGCGAAGTGTTTGCTGTTGACCTGGCTTAACTTTTAAGTCAAAGTACGTGTGTAATTTATTAACCTGATTACTTGGCAGGATAGTTTTAACCGCAAATGGCAATTCACTCGCCATGACCGCTGGTTTACTGGTAGCGATTGCCCCGATAAATATCCCGATAAACAAAATTAATTTGAACCATTTTTTCATTTCCGTGTATCTCCTAAGTGTATGTACATAATTGGAGCCAATGAATAAGCCCCAATATTTCATTCGTGATAAATGTTAATTACTTGGTGTATCAAGCAACGTCCATGTGATTGAAGCGTCATATGCGGTCGCTTTTGCATTTTGACCATCAATGACGTTTAATGCCACGCTCTTAGCTACGGTTCGCTTGGCAACCCCGTCAGCGTCATACTGACCGCTATCGAGATCATCAGCTTTACCGAAACTGGCGATAAAAGTCCCCAAACCTTCACCGCTTTTAGCTGCTAAGACCGTCGTTGTAACAGTCGGCAGCAAGGTATTGCTTGTAAATGAACTACCTAACCCTGAACCAACCTGATTTTGTGTTGCTAACGTACTATCTTGGGCTACGTTGACCGCATCGGTACTATATTTCAGCGACGAAACTGGTAATATTTCTCCAGTTGAACTCTTAAAATTAGAGAGCGTTGCATTAACTTTCCAACCGGGTTGCTTCAACCGATGATCAGTTACTTGCAAGTATGGTGTGGTCGCCGTTGTACCCTTAGTATATTGTTGCGCACTGGCATAATACGTTTGCTTGCCCGCTTTAATAGCTTGAGTCCCAAAGTTAAACGATGGGGCAAAATCAATTGATAATGCACCCCCAGTACCATTACCAACTTGGTCGCCTGAAACGCCATCAAGTGGTTGCACTGGTTGAGCGACATCTGGTGCTAATGGGTTCAGTGGACTAATGACTAATGGTGTATAAGTAACCACTTCGGTCGTATTGCCACTAAGCTTTCCTGTCACACTCGCGATGTCGGGCGTATATCCTGCTAAAGTTGGTGTTGGAATATTATAAGAATCCCCCTCAACACCGTTTACGCTACCAGCTCCCCCAACCGTGTCATCGATGTAACCCGTTTGACCCTTGATTTGGTAGTGCACTGTTAGCTTGGCTTTTTTCTTATAATTAAGCGTAAATTGGTTTTTGCTATCATCTTGATCAACTATTAATTGTTGTGGTTGATCAAAAACATAACCATTAACCTGTGGTGCTAAATAAACGTAATTCGGATCAAACCCTGGCATGGCCTTGGCTGCCGCTAACTGGGTATCATCGCGAATTACGGTAATCGCATCCCCAACGTTGGCAACAGCTTTGGTCTGTCCGTAGACAAAATCACTGCTATCACTTGTTGCTGGATCAGCTTGACCATTAACGGTAACGTTAGCGGTCTTGGTTGGCATCGAGTAGCTATTTAACTTAAAGCCAAAATTGTTGGCGGATTGATCAGAATCAGTTGCGACAACCCCCATTGAGTAACCCTGGGTTTTATAGGTATCTGGTATCTGAATCGTCCATGTTTTCGCATCTGTATTTGAACCATACGTTTGATTCAATAAGCCAAGGATTGGTGCTGTTTTAGCGTTATTTGGAATGGAAACCGTCAATAACCCGGAACTAGCGTTATATGAAAGGTTCATATCCTCATAACCACTCGTTAAACTAGCATTAACCGAGGCCACTTGGTTTCCTGGATTACTACCGAGCACCGTGTTTTTATTGGCACCATCGACGGCAATTAACTTACCGGCATTGTCTGTGTAGCGCCAGTTAATCACTTGTTCGGTCGCACCAACTGATGACCCACCAGTCACACCACCACCACTATTAGCTTTAACGTCTTTACCATTACCAGGCACCCCACTCATGCCATCAGTATAAGATCCTGAAAATGTGGCATTAATTGATTTGCTGGCATTGGTAGCTTTATCATTATTGAAGTCACCCATATTGTAATTATGAATTCCCAAAATGTTGGTCGTACCATCATTGGCATACATATCAAACACTAAACCAAATGAATTTGGTAGTCCCCACAGCCCTAATCCAGCCCCCGAAACTCCACTGGCGATTTTGTTGGGATTCACTGGTGAAAAGATCATACTTATGCCGTCCCCACCAGTACTACTAAAACCAATTTGTCCTGACATCGCGAAATCTTTACTGAAATCAATTTGCTTGTTAAATGCCATGGCGCCGGTTTCTTTTTTACCAGACTGCGACGTTAAGTTTGCGACATATTGGGAACCATTCATGCCGCTCGTGGCTGAACCGCTGGTACCAAACATTTCATTTGCTTTGGTGTTTGAGCTATCTGAAACGTGCACACCATTATCAAAATCAGTGACCGTCGAAATATTATTAGTTGTCGCTGCACTCGCAAGCGTCGGTACAGTAGCACCCATAATAATCCCTGACAAAAGTGCTAAAGACAGCCCACGCAACCGTGTTTTTTTTCGTTTTAAATTATTCATCTGGAACTACCTTTCATAATTAATCACACTACATATCAGATCAACAACTTGAGCAAATATGAACCACAAGTGATTACTTCCGGCTCATATCTACCCAAGTTATTAAACTTGGGTATGTAGCTAATTATTAGTTGGCTGGTGTATCAGATAATGTCCATGTGATATCAGACGTGTACTTTTGAGCTTTGGCGTTACCACCTTCGGGAACAGACAATGAAACTGCCTTGTCACCATCACGTGTGTCGCCATTGGTATCAGTCACTGAAGTTAAATCAGCGTCCTTACCCCATGAGTTGGCCCAAGTACCAGCACCTTGACCATTTGAAGCTGAGGCAACGGTCACAGCAGTTCCTGGTGTCAAGGTTGTGTTTGATGCCTTTGGTGGGAGTGCGTTTGAAGAAGTTGATGTTTCTAAGCCGGCATTAGCTAAACTAATTTGGGCACCCGTTAATACTTTTTCAGATGTACCAGAGCCATTAGAGAAGTTAGAAGCGTTGGCAGTTAATGACCAACCAGCATCAGTCCCACGGTTATCAGTAACTTGCGCATACAAAGGCTTTGATGTATCGCTACCGTTGAATTTTTGAGCACTTGCGTAGTATGTCATATCTTTAGTAGTAATTTCTTGCGTACCAAAGTTAAATGATGACACGTAATCAATTGACAAAGGTCCAGCAGTTCCTGGTGTAACTGGCTTAGTTGGGTCAGTTGGATCAACTGGGACAACTGGTGTGTTAGGATCTGGGTTAGTTGGATCAACTGGTGGTGTTACTGAAGAATCAGTACTTGGTACGAATGTTACTTGACCAGTAGTACCATATGTCCCAGCAGTGTCAGCGTGGGCAATGGTTGCCAATGGTGCCAAGCTAACCAAGACAGTTGCCAAAAGTGGTGTAACGATTAATTTAGTTGCTTTCATGAATAAATCTCCCTTTTCTATAAACCCTATGTTTGCGATACGAACAAAAATACTTTAAATAATACGTTTGAAACTTCTTCGTTGAACTAACAGCCATGCGCCAGCACCGATAACCAATACGATGCCTAATCCCTGGAGCATCAACTGTAAACTATCTACAACTGCACCCGTCTGTGGTATCAAATGATTGCTAGCTGCCACAGGCTGGGTAACCCCACCGGCTAATGGCGAATTACCATTAACCGGTGGAATATTATTGGCGATTGGGGGATTTGCCCCCGCAACATTGCCATAATCCTTTGGAGCGTTGTCATCTGGACCATTAATATTAGGCCCATAAACATAACCAATTTGACCACGGGTCGGATAATTGGCAACGGTATTCGCCGCCACTGGCACAACAGTGAAAGCAAATGCCGCCACACCAACACTGGTCATTAGTGCGCTTGTCACAACATTTCGTAATTTCAAACATTCACCCCCTTCGCATTCTGCTTCGAATAATGTTCTAAATTTCTAACCCTATCCTTGTGTCTATTATCTTTAATCGCCAAGTAAAATTTTGATTAATGACAACGACAATGTGATTAGACGGGCTTTGTGCCAACATGATACGTGGGTATAAGTGGTTCGGATTAGCCTAATCCGAACCACTTACTGACACACAAAAAGTGATAACCCGCCATTAATTGGTGAATTACCACTTTTTGTACATATTATTTAGGAGAGCCACATGAAACCAAATCCAGAAAGTAAAAAAAATTTACGCTTTTTTCACCTAATTACCACATTAATTTTAGTCGGTTTAATATTGATTTTTAGTGCGCGCATTGCCAATTATCTAGTCCGCGTGCGTAGTGAAATAACGGCAACGAGTGGGAAAACGGAATTAGTAGCCAATATTCCCGCCGATACAAATGACTTTGATTACTCAAAAGTGACCGACTACGACCTCCATTCACTTGTGAGTGGTATTAATCTTCAGAAAGTTCACAAGCTCGGGCGCATCAGTATTCCTAAATACAACGTCAATATTCCAATTGTCCATGGGATTAGCAACACGGCATTATTGGTCGGTGCTGGTACACTGACGCCAGATCAAGCCCTAGGAACCGGCAACTACGCCTTAGCGGGCCACAATGTGCATGACAACAAAACCTTGTTTGCACCATTGGAACGCGCAAAAAAAGGTGCCCTCATTTATGCGAGTGACACCAAAAATACTTATGTATATAAAATAAATGCCATTCATATCATTGAACCGACAAAGATTGGGGTGATTACGCAGACTTATAAAAAGCCGGCAATCACGTTATTATTATGTACCCCTGATGGTCGCCAGCGCATTCAAATTGTTGGCGAATTAGTTACTAGAAAGGCTGGTGTAACGACTACCACAAGTGAAAAAAACAGCAAAACACAATTTATATCCATAATACTATTGTTTATCATTTTAATATGTGGTCTAATGTATTTATTGATAACGAGAGTAAAAAGGTTCGGGTTAGGCTAACCCGAACCTTTTTTGTTCCCCCAAAAACTACAATCACGTTGTAATTAGCATATAAAATGTTCATCAGCTAATATAGTTACTGAACTTCTTGATGCCATCGTGCTTTCGTTTCTTAGTAACATGCGAGTAAACTTCCAAAGTCGTATTAATATTTGTGTGCCCCAGTTGAAACTGAACTTGCTTAACATCAAGGCCAGCTTCAAACGCAATACTTGCAAACGTGTGCCGAAATCCGTGGAGCGATATCGGTGTTAAGTCGTACTTAGTAATAATGTGATGCAACCATTTATCACAAGTAGTCATACATAACATTTCACCAAACTTATTCATTATCACCAATTCGGCATTCGAAGCCGGCTGAACTAAATGATAATAGGTCCGCAACACATCAAGCGTGCCATTGTCTAATGCCAAATAGCGATCACTCATCAACGTTTTAGGACTGGTAATAATTTGTTTACCGTCTTTGTTTCGTGAAACTGTACGTTGAACATGGACTTCTTTAGTTGCGAAATCAATGTCCTGCCACCGTAGTGCTAATAGTTCGCCTTTCCGCAATCCAGTATAGGCTAACACTTTGAAAAAAACGTAAATCATATCAGTGGTACCTAAGTACTCCCCTTTAATAATCGTCATAAATTTTTTCAGTTGTGCTAGCTCCCAGTATTTAGGCTCATTATTTACCGCAATTGCGGATTTATCTGCTGGTACAATACAATGATCAACTAAATTATCTTTGATCAGCCCGTACAATGAAGCATACTTAAAAATTTGCGATAGGTAAAACACGCAACGTCGCGCTTTAAAAACACGACTATTTAATTGCTCGAGCTTCTCTTGGACAAATTGAACATCAATATCAGCTAATGGACGATCTCCGAACATATCACGTGTGAGAAAATGATTTTCAAAGATACTTTTAGTTCGTAGATAAGTGCTCCCCTTAACACTTTTTTCATATTCTCGTAGCCATAACTCAACCACATCGCTAAACGTCAGCGCATGGGCGAGATCCATTTCGACCCGATCTGGCTGCGCAGCACTTTCCATGACCGCAGATGCGCGCGTCTTGAAGCCACCATGCCAAATCCTTTTATATGAGTGATCCGTTGAATTTGTTTTTTTCAACTCTGAAAATTCCCAGACATATTGGTCATCAAACACATACTTTCTAAATAATGTCATAATTGTCATCTCATTTCTGACTGGCAATAATAATCTTTGCGGGAAATCTCTGACACCTGACAATGATAGCACGATTTAATTAATTTTCCAGCGGTATCATTTTTCTCCTAACTTAATTCACATTGTCTACATCTAAAGTTCAGTTTCCCGTAAAATATTTATACTAACGTTCGCAAATCATTTGGTTTATAACCAATGGTTCAGTTATCTATTAGTCGGTTGCATGTGGATTTAATGCTGCGAACTGTGTTTTTTTATTTGATTTTGGGGACAAAATTCGCGCAGGTAATTGGCCACTGCGTGTCAGTAAATTACTTGCCGCACCACGCTGGAAGCAGCCTCCCAAGCCAAAGTGCGGTCTTGGTCGGTTCAGATAAGCTGGGACTCTAGGGGATAAATCCCCAAGACTCCTCATCTCATCCTCAGCGGAAATATGTGCTACACACATATTCCCCCAGTCGCGGTGTAAAGGCTGCGCCCGCCAAGCAATTTACTGACACTCCGTTAGTTTGGAATAATGCTCAAACTAGCGAAAAGCAGGCAGCGGTGGCATGGGAAAAACAACAGTGAGGACACATATTTTGAGAATAAATTATTCTCTGAACCATATTGTGTAGTATTTTCAAAAGATAACTCACAATTCATTCAACAAAATACAGCATCAGTAATTTCCGCATCAGCGTTGCAATGTTTTGATTTGATAATGTACCCAAAATATTGCCCAATCCACCAACGGGATTCCGAATCAACTTTGCATGAATTAAACAAATAATTTGTCTAAAAAATTAAAAAGAAGGAGACCAATTATGTCAGTGTTAGACAAATTGATTTCCTTCTTTTTACTGACCTTTATAAGAATCCCTGCGCGCTTATGCTTTGTGGTGCTTGTTGCCCATTTGGAGCACATAGTAGTCAACGTAATGCGTAAGCAATTTTGAAGTGTCACCAGTACTGGAGTAATAGTTGATGTTGTGAACTGGAAGTTTGGGTTCTTTGTGTCTCGTGAAATAAGTGACTGATGCACCAGTGTCGTCCAAATCTGCTACGGCGATGACATGGTACGTGTGGCCGTGAAATCTAACTGTGGTTTTGCGGAATATTTGTTCACCACCACCAATGCCAAATTCGTAGGCATTACTAATTTTTGTGAACTTAGCGAACATGGCGGGAGCTGCTACTGCTGCCCCGCTGTATTTTTTTTCGAAGTTAACTTTTTCTGTACGCTTAGAAAGCTCTTTGTTATATCCATACCACGTGCCTTTCCAACTACTTGGAAGTTTTTTTACATCCTTAGTTGGTGCAGTTTCGAACGTTGAAGCATGAATGGTTATTGTGCTACCAAACACGCCTTTAATCGTGATAATAAGCAGTGCTGCGGTAAGAAGTATCTTTAGTGCTCGTTTCATTGCTTTAACCATCCTTTAGTAATTGTTTATCAGAGACCGTCATTATTGTAGCACCACAGGTATGTTCAGCAGTACTAATTGGACTTCATTTTATATTTTGGACATTTTTAACACTAAACAAAAATAGCAGTTTGAATCCGCCAAAAACGACAGTTTCACCCTACCATACATATTTTTTAATTATTTCTCTTACCTAGTGGGGATGTCGCATCTAAACTGCACCGGATTACTTAAAATAACTATCCAATACCAATAAATCTGGTTCAGCATTGAAGCCATCTTTGGTGTAGAACTTGGCAGCGGGACTATCGCGGCGCGTCATTAAAATAATGGCGTGGATGTCTTGTTGCAATAAATCTTGCCGAATTGCGGCCATCAAGGCGGTTCCCCGACCGCTATGTTGTGAATTTGGGGCAACGAAAAATTCCTCAATGTAGTATTCAAACCCATCGTACCAAGGCTTCATGAAACCGAGGCTCACCGCCACGACGGCACCATTTTCAATTCCCAAATATGCATTAAAGTAATTATTGGCAGCGTGATTATTCACCATGTTCACCACCTTGTTGCGATCAAATGTTTCATTCCATGGTGCTTGGGAAAAAACAGTGATGTACAAATCGACAACCTCGTCGTTGTAGCGCGTGTCGTATTTAATAATTTCCATGTGTAACTCCTCTTAATATTAGTTCTATTTATTCCAGCGTTGGATTGTATTTCCCCCACTTTTCAAATAGCGAATTATAACGGTTTTATTGGTTCTCAATTTTCTTTTTATGCCACTGCGCCAAGTAATTTACCGGCACGGAGTGGCCAATTATACTCAATACCACGTCAGACGGAATAGAGCCTTAATGTTCTCGATAACATATTTTATCACAATGGTAACGAATTCAAATCAAATTTTAATGAAATCCATATAAAAATCCCGCCATATCAACGTCTGCAAAAACGTAAAATGACAGGATTTTTATTTTAGCGGGGAAAAACGTTTTGTCCCCGCCTATTTTGATTTCTAATAAAGCTTACTCAACATCGTCCTCTTTAACGGACTACCAAGGCCTTCTTACCCCGCGAATTGTAAATGTTCATAAATTGGCTCGTTGATACCCAAAATTCACGGTATGACGGTCCCCATGATTTTTGGGCATATGGATCTGCAATTAAAAATTTGCCGGGTTTGTAACCTACGATAGTTAATGCGTGCCAGGCTTTTTCATTTGATTGCATGTGCCATTTTCCCCAAAACGCAACTGCATTGCCGCGCTTAATTTCACGGATTAGCTTGGCCTTTGAGGCACCAGTAATGTTAGCAACATTTGTGTAGTTAAATTGCTTTTTTTGGGCAACTTTCAAAAGTGGCTTGGGGTAAATCGTACAATTATTTCCCGCTGGCTTAAATGGGGTTCCGTTGGCAAATCCAGTGTTGGGATTATTGGTTAATGGGAGTGCTTGCAAAAATTTTTTAAGTGGCATGTTTTGTCCCTTAACAGACAAAGCCATTTTTAAAGCCACTGATTCACAGCCTTCAGGCGCATACAAAGGATAAAGTTGGCTAGTGTACTTAGCAGGTAACACGTACTTTGTCGTCCGCTTTAATTTTGCATCTTTAATCCAACCCTTAACTGCCTTGCCCTTGCGACTAATTTTAAAGACCTTTTTGCCATTAAGCTGCTTAACTTGATCTAATTGTACTAATTGGCCTTTATAAATGCGCGAATTGTACGTGCGCGCAGACCGGCTACTTGCGTTGGCGTTGCTAGCTAACGCAGTTACTGCAAATAAACTTGCGATAATTAAAATTGTTGTCTGAATTTTCTTCATCTTTCTTACCTTTCACTGTAAGGTGCGCTGGCAGCCAAACTGCGAGCAAATGATTGCAATGTGTACGCTGGAATAATAGTTTAAATTTATCCCGCCCGACGTACTCACAACGGTGGACACAAATTTAAACTATTATTCACTTTAATTATACGCTAATTACTTTACGATGCCGATTATTTATTCGGATTATGGAGCGTCACAATTGTGTCCCGCCAATCCGCATGATTTGTCGCCAAAAAAACCACCATATTATGCCGAATGTCGACGACTATGGTGGCCATTTACGTTTCTATTTATGCCAGCGTGAGATTCGAATTTCTGGACTTTTGTTTAAGCATGCGCACGTGCCACGGAATATCCCTTCGACACTACGTTTGAGCACATCATAAAATCAACGATATCTGATTTGCCTAAATGCACGCAGTGGCCAATTTTATCTAATTCCCCGTCAAATCATTCGGCATTTTAACTTACCGAATTAATTCACCCGTAATAATAATACGTTGGGTGGCATGAGTGTAATACGGTGGTACTTCATAACACGTAATTAATGTGATGGTAGCGGCGGCCGTGTCGTTAAGCACACTGACATCGGTTTGGCTGACAATCTTTTTGGCGGTCAACCGGTATTTATACGTGTGCCCATGATCCGTTAACGTGGCAATCATCCCAAGTTTGAAACGCTTTTGGAGCGGGCTGAAAAATGTCTGATTGTCGGCCATATTATGAGCCCCAATGATAAAATTACGCTCCCCCATGCTTTCATTGGGCACGACTGTCCCAGCACCCAACGCGAGGGCGCGGTCCGAGGTTCCTTCATAGATTGGCAAATTAATTTGCAGTGCTGGGATTGCCACGTGTCCCCGCAAATACAACTTCTCAGGCAGTTTGGCGTTTTGATGCAGCTGCCACCAACTATCAACTTCCGTATTATCGCCATACTTCACTTTTGCTTTGGCCGGAACCTGATTGCTGATTGCGAGCTTTGGCTGTTGGGTAAAGGTAGTTTGTAAGCGGCCAATGTACCACTGCGGGTGTAATCCAAGCGTAATTAAAATAACCCCTAGGACTACTAATAGACTTGCGAAAATTCGTATTTTACGCATACTTCCTCCAAATTGATATTAAAAAACTCAGTATGCATATTTGCGTACCGAGTTTGCAATTAAATGATTAATTTTGGCGCCGGCTAGTAAACCATGTTAAGCCACCAAGCATGGCTAAGAAAGCACCCAGAACTACAAGGACAAAGTTCACTTGGATTCCTGTGTGTGGCAGATTTTTACTTGATGTAGTAACCTTGCCAGTTTTAGCAATTTTCTTTGTTGCCAACGGTTGCGGTGCTGGTGCCCGTTTGACTACTTGGCTAGGTACTGCTAAATGTTGCACTTTTTTGAGTGGCTGTGGTAATACTTTGACAACTGGTTTAGCTGGTGTTGGTGTTTTTTCAGTCGTGATTGTCGTCACTTGCGGGCGTTCAGGTTCGGCAGGCGTTTGTGGCATCATAAAAGCATGATGCTTTGGTTGTGTTTCGTTTGAACTAGGTACAATTGGTTCGTCTGGTGTGACTGGTGAATCTGGTTCTGGTGAATCTGTATCTGGCACATTTGAATCATCTGGTACGACTGGTTCTTCTGGTGTAACTGGTGATTCTGGTTCTGGTACAACTGGCGTATCTGGCAAAATTGGCTCAGGCTTTGGCGTTGCTTGATCCAAAATGCTGAAGTCAATCACACCCGCGTTAGCTTGCATTGACGTAATGGCAGTATCTGTTGTTAGGTCTGCCAAGTTAGTTGATGAGAGTAAACTAGTCGTGTCATTAGTATCAACAATATTCACGGCCCATTGATTGTCGGCAGCCGGTTTCAAGGAAATGACGTAAGCACCCTTGAAGATTTCGTAGCCATCTGGAGCGGCTGTTTCCATCAATTTATAGGTATCGCTAATTGATGGATTTAATGCGTTAACAAAACTAATATGGCCGTTAGCATCGGATTTTTCAACGGCAATTACATTATTGTTTTCGAGATCCGTCAAAGTAAACTCGGCGTTACTAAGCAAGCTTCGTGTGTCACCGTCTAAGCCATACTTTGTCACCGCGACATTATATGGTGGTTGAGCAACCATAACTGTTCCGGCCGTGACATTCCCACCAATTTCACCATCATGGTTAGACGTTAATGTGGTTGAACCTTGACCAGAAATAAATGGTTGGGTTTGTTTGTCAGGAAGACTCATATCTAACGGGTTATCGTTACCAAATAATTTAGCAGTATTAGTATAAGTACTAACTTTATTTGGGTAGTAATCATTAACCGTGGTCGTATACGTAATCATAGCGGCGACTGGCACGGTTTTATTTGCTGTAAATTCGCTCAAGTCACCGAGGCGGACAGTTAACTTTTGGGCGCCACTATCTTGACTGACAATAATATCGCTTGCTGGTACTGTTGCGAGTGGCGTCTTGGAAGTGACGCTTGCACTGGCTGATAAATTATACAAATTAACTTTAACCGAACTTGGATCAAGTGTTAAGCCGTTTGGAATAATATCGGTAATGGCTGCATTATCAATTTCTTGGCCTTTGTTATTGTTTACACGAATTGTCCAAGTGATTGAACCTAAGAACGGTGCCCCACCATTGGCAGTATCTTGACTACCAGTTTTGGTAATCCAGCGTGAATCAGTGGTTGATGAATCGGACGTGCTTTTAACATAGGAATAATTGAAAACATTGTTACCGGGGAAGGTAACCGTTTGGAAGCCCCCAGTAGCGCTAGCCGTTGCAGTGAAATCCGTTTTAAAGCGAACGTCACCCGTTTTCATTTCACGGTTAGCGGCGTCACTAGTGACAACTAGTTGAAGTTGACCATTTTGAATCGAGATGACGGCGAAAGGAAACGCCTTCCCTTTTTCATCGAGACCATTCATGATCGTATTTGCTGGGAAATCTTCTGGTGAAAAGCCAGCTGGAATTGATAATGTAATCACACTACCGGGTTCAAATGTTTCCCCATTAAAATCTAAAGCATAGTCTAATAACATGTTTTTATTAGCTTGCGCTGTTAACTTGTTACTAGCGGCTGTACCAGAATTCATGCTGTCATCATTTTTCTTCTTCCAAGTTACGTTGGTGACATATTTATCACCATTGGCGGTCGCCGCATGAATCTGCCCATGCGTGAACATACCAAGGGTGAAAGTTGCTAACAATAGTAATACATATTTATAAAAAATGCGCTTCATATAAATGGATCTCCCTAAACCTATTTTTCTTATTCTTCGTTCATAAATATCCTATGCTTATCATAATAAACATAACAGTGCAGTCATAATTATATCAGTGAAAGATGAAAATTGTAGAAAAATAACGAAAAAAATAATTCGCAGAAAATTAATTTATCTTAACTTAATTTAATAATTATGCAGTTGCATACAAAGCGAAAATGCTTAATATATCATTTATTAATAATTCGATTATGCTTATAAAACATGTATAGTTACTCAGTGAAAAACAATAATTTTGGCAAATTCATTCAACTTACTATTTATCACGGGAATTTCACGTTTTTTAGACCTTGGTAAAAAATATCGATTGTGTGAAAAAAAGTTAAAAAAATTTTTATGATTTTGTGCCCTTTTTTAGAATTCCGCTGCTTTAAACAACAAAAATGGCATTATTGTCAATAACGTATACTAAAATTTGGAAACCCACCAATATATGTGGTAAGCTGTGTTTTATTCATTATTATTTATCAATTTTTATGAGGTGCGTTAAATTATGCAATTTTTTGGTCAACTCGAATCGTACCCACTTCCTGGCTATCACCATCTATTTGATCTTGGCGATTTAATTTGGCTGCTAGTTATCTTTGTTGGTATTATTAGTTTAGTTAAGCTTTATATGCAGCAACAGCATTCCGGTCGCCGCAAAATGCTGTTGTGGTTAACCGGTGGGCTGATGGCTTATCGAGTAGTGGTTTTGATTTCATCAATCTTGCTACACGGTTTCTGGGTACAATGGATTCCCTTGCAAATCTGTCCATTAATGATGATTGTGGCATTCGCCTATGCTTTGAAGCCTAATCGCTTTGCCGGGGCCGTTTTATTCACAATGGGCGTAACATCACCTGCCCTTGCCATTCTTTTTCCAGATTGGCTCATGGCACCATATTTTAACTTCTATAGTATTGGAAGTTACATTTCGCATGGTATTTTAATCGCCGTGGTAATGATGTTACTGCGTTCAGGCGAGATTCATCCGAAAATCCAAGAAATTTGGATGCCAATGTTGTTTGTTTTCGTTGGCCTACCAATTGTTACCTTTGCTAATCACCATTTAGCGATGAACTTTTGGATGATTGCCAAACCTTCGATTGGTTCACCCTTAGTCGGAATTTATAATCAAGTCGGTGCCGAATTTTATGTACCAACGCTGATGCTGGCCGAAATTATCTTTTGGGTACTGCTGTATACGTTCTACAATACCAATCAGAATAAGATTCAGGTCGCTTCACCAACTGAATAACCAAAGGACGTGGGACAAAAGGCGATTTGCAACCTTGTTATAATGAAACTGAATTCGTCAGCGATAGTGGTGATGAATTCAGTGAGTTATATCAATAGTTACAGCTTTTTTCGCACGTTAATAAGCCGGATTTCTACCTTACTACAATAAGGAGAAATCCGGCTTACTTTGGTGTTAACAACTCAAACAAAGATAGGAGCGTGATATTATGCAATTTTTTAAGCAACTTGAAGCCTACAATAGCCACCCGCTACATCATGCGTTTGAATTAGGCCACTTAATTTGGTTATTAATATTATTTCTCGGGATCATTGGCCTCGTTAAACTCTATCTGCAACGCAATCAGACTCAGCGGCATCGAATGCTGTTATGGTTGACGGGTTTCTTGATGGTTGATCGAGTAATCGTCTTAGGCTCATCAATTTTGGCGCACGGTTTCTATTATCAGTGGCTACCAATCCAAATCTGTCCACTAATGATGATTTTAGCTTTTATTTATGTATTAAAACCAAGTCGTTTTGCGGGGGAAGTTTTGTTCACCATCGGGATTTTTTCACCAATGATGGCGCTCATTTTCCCCGACTGGCTAAAAGCACCCTACTTTAATTTTTATAGCGCCAACAGTTTTATCACGCATGCAATCTTAATCGCAGTCGTGTTGATGCTTGTCAAAGCCGGTGAAATCCAACCGAAATTGGGTGAGATTTGGATGCCAATTTTATTTGTATTAATTGGTTTACCAATTGTCACCTTCGCAAATGATCACTTGGGAATGAATTATTGGATGATTGCCAAACCATCCGTGGGTTCACCACTTGTTGGCATATACAATCACGTTGGGGCCGAATTTTATGTGCCAACAATTGTCTTAGCCGAAGTCTTAATTTGGATATTGCTATATACAATCTACGCCACAAATAATAAACCACGTGGCTGATTAAGTTTTTAAAGGTTTTACTTTTTCTAGCGTGAGATTGTCATTTCCGTACTTTTCAAGTATCGAATTACTGAAGTTCTATTGGTTCTCAGTTTTCTTTTCATGCTACTACGGCCAATGGTTGATAACTGTTTTTCGCTACTATCTTGAGCAATATTCCTAACTAACGGAGTGCCAGAAAATTGCTTGGCGGGCGCAGCCTTTACACCGCGACTGGGGGAATATGTGTGTAGCACATATTTCCGCTGAGGATAAGATGAGGACTCTAGGGAATTTATTCCCGTAGAGTCCCAGCTTGTCCGAACCTACCAAGAACGCACTTTGGCTTGGGAGGTTGCTTCCAGCGTGGTGCGCCAAGTAATTTACTGGCACGCAGTGGCCACTTTTACTCAATACCACGTCAGCCGAAAACACAAAAAAGAGGATTCCCGCAGGAGTCCTCTTTTTGTGTTATTTTTGTTTAATGGTGCCTAAGCGGTGCGTTAAGTGAGAAAATACGTGCTTGTCGCCCCAACCAATAATGGCGCCTTGGAATAAGAATGCGAATAAAGTCCCGATGTTAAACGCAACTACTTGCCCGCGGACTGCCCACAAAATCAGAATAACAACTAGCGGAATCGCAAAATTAGCAAGCTGCGCCTTAATTGCACTACCACCCAAATACTTGAAACGTAAGATATTGGTCATATCATCATTCGGGTGCAAAATGATATTAACCCGTTGATAGATTGAAACAGCCACAGCAACTAGAACTAAGCCGGCAATGTCAATTACTAAGCGCCAACCAAATGGTAAAGCGGTCACGCCAAAGTGACGGAAAAAATCAGCCCAGAGGCCAACGAAGTAGCCAAATGGCACGATGAACACTAAATTACCAATAATGCGCGGCCATTCAATATGTCCAAGTAGTACGGTGTTCAAAATGACGACGGCCAATCCGTAGACAATTAGAATCACGCTGATACTCCAACCCGAGGCTGCTGCGATATTGGCAGCTGAGGCAGTCCACATAGCACTACCCGCGTTGCAAGCAACGGTTAACCCATTACCAAAAGTATTCACCGCCAGTGAAATGATTAGGTAAAACGCCATTTCACGTACCGAGAGTTTCCGTTCTGTTCCATTGCTTGTTTCATACATTAGTTTGATGCGCCTTCTTCCTGTGGAGCGAGATTAAAACTGTTGCTTTTGTCGTTTGATGTAGCCGAGCATTGGGAATAAAACAAGTCCAGATACTAATGACAAAGCAACACCTTGTATTAAGTTAAATGGTAATACAATTCCGACCAAATATTTTGAAAAAGGTCCAACACTGAAGTGCGCGAAGATTTCGTACAAAGGAATTGCATACACCCAGTTCAAGAATGCCATCACAACGGTTAATACTAACGTGCCGACAATTGAACCCAAAATGTATTGTGAAACCTTGATATCTTCACTCTTGCGAATGAACAACCAAATTCCAGTAATGAAAAGTCCCATCGCAACGATGTTCATGGGCATACCAATCCAATCATTTACCCCGCTGTTATTAATCAGCATCTTAAGGATTGAGCGGATAACTAAGATTGTTAACGCGCTTGGTAAACCTAACATTGCCATCCCGATGATAACAACGACGACCGAAAAATCAAGGCTCATGAAACCGAACATTGGAATTTTCGGAAAAATCATCAGAACTGCGGATAAAGCGGATAAAAGTGCAATCACAACTAAACGACGAGTACTTGAAACGCTGGAAACTTTTTGCATGATAAAACCATCCTTTGTGGCATCATCTTCTGGTCTGGTGTTTTTGTAATAACACGACAAACTATCTTATTGCAATCTTTAAACGGGTTGCAAAAATGCGTCCCGATTGTAATAAAAAAATCCCCTTTTGCTTAAGCTACCACCTAATTTTACTTAGGCATAACTTTTTCAGCACAAAAAGAGATTGTCATTTGTCTATTACAAATAAACCAATCTTCTATATACCTGACTTTAACAGTCGGTTCTGGAATTACACCAGATCAGCTCGAAACGAATTTCGAGGTCGCGGACTTTAACCACCGGTCGGGATTTACACCCTGCCCTGAAGATTACTGCATATTTAATTCTTACTTATTGTAAATGATACTTATGAGTTATGTCAACACTTTCGTGAAAATGCCGACGTAACCTGGCTAGTTTTAGCTGTTACAGTTACCTTACGACCTGATTACTTGGTCAAAACAGCAATCAACGTCGTCGCAAACTCAATTGGCTTTTGCGCATATCCAAGGTGCGCGCCAGGTATTGCTTGAACTGGTACACCAATCGTTTCGCCAATTGCGTGGGTAATGGCTTGCGGCAAGAAACCAATCGAGTCGGTTCCGTTCAACAAGACCACTTTTTCACGGTTGTCAGCGAAAATTTGCCAGTCAATTGTTTGACCCGTGTATTGCAAAACTTCGTACTTCAACCAGTACAACATTGGTTGCAACTTAGCTGGGTCTGGTGCGACATTAGGATCCATCCCCATCATTTGAGCGTCCAAAGGTGCTACGTGCATATCAGCGAAGAGACTTTGAATTAAGCCAAAGTTTCCCTTCAACGCTTTATCAACTAATGCTACTTGGTTGGCAAAATCAGCTCGGTTTTCAGCAGTCACGGTCATGATTGGTGATTCATGAATGGCAATCCTAGCAAATTGATCAGGTGCCAAAGTAAATGCTTGTTCCGCGACAATTGAACCTGAACTCGTCCCAAATAAATAACTAGGTGCATCTGGGCTAAATTCCTTGGCCAATTCAAGCACGTCATTGGCATCAGTTAGTAAACGATAACGATTATCGTAATCTGCCGCTTCAGCTGGCAATGGATTAGTCAAGACGCTAGCGCCATAACCACGCCGGTCATAAGTAATCACGGTAAATTTAGCTGCTAAGATAGCAACGACACCTCGGAAAATATCACCAGTACCGTTCGCACCCGGAACTAAAATTAAGACTGGCCCTTGACCATTCTTTTCAACGTTTAAAATTGTATTATCCGCGGTTTTAAATTGCATGTGTTTCACTTCCTTTATTTGATAAATCCATTGTAATCGGGATTTATCTTCCAAGGAAGTACAACAAACGCCAAAAGTGTCCCACTTCAAAAGACCCCATCGCCAAATTCTAGGCGGTGAACGGGGCCATGATTTATAAGCTGGTTAATTCATTGTGATATTTCGCCATTTGTTGTGGTGTGGGCGGATTCGTTTCACCAAGCCACCATTGGACAAGGCTAATTTGACCACCGATTAAGAATTCAGCGCGAATCCGTGCTGGAATCGAATTGGGCCTCGTTGCCAGTAGCTGCATATAGTTATTAAGCACCACTGTATATAGACGTGTACTAAATTCCGGCCAAGGCCGATTCTTAAGAAATGACTGTAACAAGATGCGATTTTCGGTGGCATATTCATAAAATTTCAGAAAATCAGTATTATCGGTTTCGCCCATCGCAAATTGCCCGAGAATATCGTCCAACATGGTAGCTTGCAGCCAATCGTAAAAATCATCCAAATTCAGAAAATGCCGATAAAAGGTAGAACGCCCCACTTCGGCCTGCCGCACAATATCTTGCACTGTAACGTTGTTGAGTTCTTTACGCACCAAAACTTCAGCTAATGCCTGTTTCAAGTACTTTAAACTTACTGCAGATTGTGGCATGACGCCCTCCTTTCATAATAACAAAAACGGTTCGATTTATTCGCGTGGCCTTGTCGTTTCCGTACTTTTCAATCATCGAATTACTAAGGTTCTATTTTCAGTGTTTGTTCCATGCTACTGCGACCCATAGTTGGTACCTGTTTTTCGCTAGTTTGAGCATTATATCTAACTAACGAAGTGGCGGTAAATTACTTGGTGGGCGTAGCCTTTACACCACGACTGGGGTGATATGTGTGAAACACATGTCGCCGCTGAGGGTAAGCTGAGGAGTCTTAGGAATTTATTCCTTAGAGTCCCAGCTTATCCGAGTTGTTCAAGACCGCACTTTGGCTTGAACATGTGCTTCCAGCGTGGTGCACCAAGTAATTTACTGACACGTAGTGACCAATATTATTCAATCCCATATCAGACGAAGTAGAGCAAAAAAGTGCTAACAGACTCACATCTACTAACACCTAATCTATATGCACTTTAGTATTACAAACGTCCTTGACGCTTCACGTTAGCTTTACCAGCTAGGAAAGCATCGACTTCTTCGCGACGCAATTTGCGGGCTTCACCGACTGATAAACCATCTAATGTTAAGAAACCATAACTCTCACGACGCAAGCCAACAACTTCGTGACCAATTGCCTTGAACATGTTCTTAACTTGGTGGTTACGGCCTTCGTGAATCGTGATTTCAACCAAAGTTGTGGTCTTGTCTTTGTCAGCACCTTTTTTAGTGTTCAAAATTTTTGTGCGTGCTGACTTGGTTTTCTTGCCGTCAAGCATAATCCCGTGACGTAATGATTCGAGCTCATCGTTGGTTGGGATACCCTTAACCTTAGCAGTATAAGTCTTTTCAACTTCATACTTAGGGTGAGTCATGAAGTTCATGAAGTCCCCGTCGTTTGTCAAAATAATCGCACCAGTTGTATCGTAGTCTAACCGACCAACTGGGTAAATGCGTTCATCGACGTCTTGGAGTAAGTCGACAACGGTTTTCCGACCCTTTTCGTCCTTGGCGGTTGAGACAACCCCACGTGGTTTGTAGAGCAAATAGTAAACTTTCTTTTCTGAGTGTTCAATTGGTTGTCCATCGACTTCGATTTTGTCGTTTGGTTCAACCTTGTAGCCGAGTTCTTTCATGACTTGGCCGTTAACTTTCACACGGCCAGCGGTAATAATTTCTTCAGATGCTCGACGTGATGCAATCCCAGCTTGGGCCATCACTTTTTGTAGACGATCTGCCATTAATTTAATTCCTCATTATTTTCATTATCTGTGTATTCGGTTGTGGCTTCTAACGTGGCATCGCCATCCATCAATGGATTTTCGGCGGTCGTTTCTAAGCCCGCATTACTCAACCGATTGTTAAATGCGGCCAAGAATAAGTCACCCGTCATCTGCTCGTTATCCAACAAATCACCCATTTCCGTCAATTGTGGTAATTCATCAATACTGGTTAAACCAAAGTAGTTTAAGAAGTAGTTTGATGTGCCATACATGATTGGGCGCCCCGGTTCATTTTTACGACCGATGTCGGTAATCAAATTGCGTAATTGCAATTTTTGAATCATTGAACCGGATTGGACACCGCGGATTTCGTCAATTTCAACCCGGGTCACTGGTTGGCGATACGCAATAATTGCGAGGACTTCGAGTGACGCTTGTGAGAGTGACGTTGAGAGTGGTGTTTCAAAGTAACGCTTAATCAACGCACCGAGGGCTTGTTTGGTCGCGAAACGAAAGATATTGTCGTTTGTGAGTAACTCAAAACTGCAGTCGGCATCTTCGTTGTATTTAGTAGTCAAAGTTTCAATCATGGCTTGAATTGCAGGTCGGGCGAAACCAGTTAGCGTGGCTAAATTGCCCAAGCTAATCCCTTCATCCCCCGCTACAAATATCAAACCCTCAATTTGTGCTAAGTTCGTCAAAATTTCATTCCTCATGTTCAAGGTAAGTTAGTTGTTTTCAGCTTCGTCGTCATCCATGTCAAAATCTTCGTGATCACCTTCAAAAATGGTAATTTCACCACCATCCGTTGTTTGTTGCAACTGGAGTTTGTGGTGTTTGGTCATTTCGAGGATGGCCAAAAATGTGGTGACCATTTCATCAGCAGTCCGATCATTGGCAAAGAGACTTGTGAAGGTAAAGCCATCGGGATTTGCTTGTAAGTGATGCAAAATCAACGCTGTCTTTTCCGCAATCGTGAAGTTTTCGGCTTGGACAGTCGTCGCAATTGGCCGATTATCGTGATTACGTTGCAGCATTGCCATAAAGGCGTGGTGTAAATCATCGAGTTGGACACCTGGGGCAACGATTTCTAAATCCAAATCAGCGGGCACACTCATTGGTGCGCGTGAAAATTGCTGTTGCCGCGCGGCTTCACGTTCATGCAGTTTTGACGCAGCATCTTGGTACTGGCGGTATTCTAACAATTGGTCAACCAGTTGTTGCCGGGGATCTTCATAAACTTCATCCCCCGTTGTTTCATCAAATGTTGGCTGTTGTGGTAACAAGTAACGGGATTTGATTTGCATTAGACTAGCTGCCATCACTAAGTATTCACCAGCGATGTCGAGTGACAATTGTTGTTCGTGCAAGAACGTCATATATTGTTCAGTGATTTCGACGATGGGAATATCATAGATGTCCATCTCGGCCGACTTAATTAGGTGAAGCAACAAATCAAGTGGGCCTTCAAAATCAGTTAATTTAATTTGTAATTCATTTGGCATGTGATTTTCTCCAGGCGTTGACGATGCGTTGACCGGCAATTGTGCCCATCAACGTTTCTTCCGGATACATATCAATTAGGGCATCTAAGACTTGGAACATGTATTGCCCATCTCGTAAACTTGGCGTTAATGAGATTTGTCGCAATAGCATCACGCCGCGTGTATGTTCAACCCCAACGATTGCTGTAAAGTGCTGATCGGCATCGCGCCATAAGAATAGTTCGCGATTGTCAGAGGCCGCATACCAATCAAATTCATCTTGCAGGTGATGCATGTCACGTAAGCCAGGTACGAATGATAGTAAGCCCATCGCAACTTTTTTATTATCTTCTCGATATTTTACTAACATGACTCCCCTTTGAAATATTATTGGTTCGGTTGCTGTATGTGGGCACGGATACGATACTGCGTCTGAAACCACGTACAACTAACCGAGGCAAAATTCAGTATTTACTACTGGCGTTAAGCTCGCGGGTGCGTACGCCGGTAGACCGCGTTGGCACGTTCGTTTGTGATGTGCGTATAGATTTGTGTGGTTGATATATCTGAGTGCCCTAATAACTCTTGGACAATCCGTAAATCAGCCCCATTTTCCAAAATATGCGTGGCAAATGAGTGACGCAACGTGTGCGGTGACACGTCTTTGGTGATTCCTGCCGCTGCGACAATTTGCTTGATAATCTTCCAAATTCCTTGGCGCGTTAACTGGTGGCCGTGGTCATTTAGAAACAAATATGGACTCGTTGTGCCCTTTAATTGAGTTGGGCGCACGTTGGCGTAATACTTAGCGACCCACTCCATTGCTAAGTCCCCAATTGGTACGATGCGTTCTTTATCACCCTTACCAATGGTTTGTAGCAAACCAAGTTCAAAGTGTAAATCTGAAATCTTGAGGTTCACAATTTCAGACACCCGCAGCCCAGTCGCATACATCACTTCAAGCATTGCCCGATTACGCACACCCAGTGGCGTATCAGTTTTCGGTGTTGCTAAAATCAATTCCACATCGGCGACACTCAACACATCTGGTAAGTGTTGCTTTTTTTTCGGCATGCTCACCTTTTGCATCGGATTAGTCGTGATGTAATTCATTTTCATTAAATATTGAAAGAACTTGCGTAACGATGTAACCATGTGAATCCGGGTATTTTCAGAGTTACCGTGTTCTTCGAGATATTGCAGCAAATTAACAATCATAAAATTATCAACTTGGGTTAAGTCAGTGCGTTTAATACTAACTAAGTAGTCGTTAAACTTCATGAGGTCTTGCTGGTAACTTTTAATTGAATTAGCGGCGAGGCCCCGTTCGACTTTGACATATTGCAAATACTCGGCAATTAACTCGGTCGTCTTCATGATTAATCCTGGGCTGGTGTTTCAGTTGGTTCAGCTGATGCGGTTGCACTAGCAGGTTCACCGACTAATTTTAAAACGCCGTCTTCTTCAATTGCTTTGCGTTGCTTCATCAAGTTACCCACGGCACGCTTGAATTGGCCTTTTGAGATACCGAAGTAGTCTTTAATTGCTTTTGGATCACTCTTATCGGTAAATGGTAACGTGTGCGTTTGGCTGTGTTCGAGTAATGACAACAACATTTGTGCATCTTCACTAATCGCTTCAAATGCGCGGGGCTTTAAACTTAAGTTCAACAAGCCATCAGGACGCACACCGATAACGCGCGCGTCGACCACTTGACCTAAACGTGGTTCAACGACCCGTTCGTCAGGGTGTACAAATCCCATGTAGTAATCTTCAGTTAATACAAAAGTCCCAACCATCTTCAACCGGAAAACAGTTGCTTTGATGTTTTGGTTCTTCAAGTCTGGTGAGGCTTTCAAAGTAACGGCCCGAAAAATTGATTCATCCGCTAACTTAGCCCACAAACGGCCTTTGTTATCGACTTCCAAACTAACCATCAACTTGTCACCCTTTTGAGGCCACAATGAAGGAATCGTTGGCAAACTATCAATTGAGACGACAATGTCTTTGTTAGGTAAGCCAATATCAACGAAGACGCCTAAATCTCGCCGTTGGGCCACAACTTCACCCCACGCATAGTGCGCAATTTGAACTTTAGGGACGTTACGCGTGATTTGCATATCGTGGTTATTAGTTTCATAAGCAAAACCAGTAATTAAACCACCGATGTGGAGTTCCTTACCTTCTGCTTCCATTTCACTCTTCAACAATTGAAAAGTGGTTCCTTTGGTTTGTACAAAGTAGTATTTGTCATTAGAATCAATGACCTTGGCTTGAATAACACGTCCAAGAAGTTCGTTCATATTAATTTCCTCTTCTATCCGCTGACTAAACCGTGATTGGTCCTCGAGGTCAGCATAATCCATTCAGTATTATAGCATGGATAGTTTACATAACCCAATATTTTTTATCAGCAAAATGCCTATTTAACGCCGATTTCAGCATTTAACACCCCTTTCATGAGATTAACTAGTTTACAAGACTAGATGAACTAGGTTATACTAACTTCAACAATACAAAGAAAACGGGGAAAAAGTTATGGATATGCGGGAAAGTAAACACTATCAAATCGTTTACGAAGTTTGGAATGCGATTACACACGGGGTTGGATTTATTGCGGCGGTCGCAGGATTTGTCATCCTACTAGTCCACGAATCTGGCTTGGGACGGAGTTCATTTGCAATGACGGCCTTTGCAATTTACGGGGCGACCGTTTGTTTCTTCTTGTTGATGTCAACGTTGTTTCACTCACTAGTCTTCACCAAAGCCAGTCACGTCTTCCAAATTTTTGATCATGCCGGCATTTTCTTGGTTATCTTTGGCTCATACACGCCCTATTGTTGGTTAGCAATGGGTGGCACGCAAGGTTGGGTAATTTGGTCCGTGATTTTAGGCATGACGGTTGCCGGTATCTTATATGAAATTTTCTTTGTCGGTCGTTGGCTGTGGTTGTCAGTGATTATCTACATTGTCATGGGTTGGATGATTGTCATGGCGATGCCCACTTTATGGCATTCAATTAGCCACACTAGCTTCTGGCTCCTGTTAGCCGGCGGAATTACGTACACGGTTGGAGCGGGAATTTATTCAATCAAACGCATTCCCTTTGGGCACGTGTGGTGGCACTTGTTTGTGCTTGGTGGCGCGGCATTAATGTACCTCTCGATTTACTTAAGCGTTTAAACATATTGCTGGGGATGAGACAAATTATGTCTTGTCCTCTTTTTTTGCTGTGTTTCGTCTGACGTGGGATTGAATAAACTTGGCCACTGCGTGCCTGGGTAGAATGAACAATACTTCGCAAAAAAAGCCCAAAATATTTGAAGTCACCCGTGGCTTTTCAAATTCATTAGACTCACATAGCGCGGCTTTTCAAATATTAAGTGACCAGTACCAATAATATCTTAACAAACAATAAGCACACATGCCCCAATGTTGCGATACTTGTGCCTAAAGACGGGAGTGATATAATAGAACAATGCTAATTAATAATACATATATAAATCCGCGTGCATTGACTGCCACCTGGCCCTTTGTGGTCTTATGGTTATTATTTGTTGTGGTGTATAAGTGGCGAACGGGCAAACACTGGTCGGATCTTTCTTTGATTGCGATGATCATTTTCAGCTTTTATATTACCAAAGTTATGAGTATGACGATGCTACCAATCTTCATTTATCATTTCTGGTATGTTGGGGACATGTTTGGCTTTGGGCAACAGGTTGATTTTGTGCACTTGAATCCGGTGCGGGCATTTGATTATTTTCCGAGTTGGTTCTGGTTTGAGCAATTCTTCGGTAACTTTATCATGCTAACCCCATTTGGAATCATGGCGCCGTATGTCTTTCCCCGTCTGCGCAAATTATGGCAAGTTGGGTTGCTGGCGTTTGGTGTTTCGTTAAGTATTGAAACCTATCAATTTGTCTTCAGTTACTTCTATATCACAGCGCGGTATTTTGAAACGAGTGACTTAATCTTAAATACGACTGGTGCCCTGATTGGTTTTGGCATCTGGCGGTTAGTGATGCGTCATAGTCAGCATGTCCATCACTTGTATGAACACCGCTTGGCAAATGAACCACAGTATTTACGGGATTTGTTCAACAAATAATTATTTCTATCATAAACACAAATAAAATAACCGCCCATCGAAATTAATCGGTAGGCGGTTATTTAGTTATGCTATTTTAGAGGCGCCCGGTTAAAAATTGGGCTTCCCCATCGCCAAAGCTCCAGTCTTCATCACTATTAGTGACTAAGTTAATCATGATATCGTTTCCAGCAATCCCGAGATCTGCTTGATATCGACGCGCCAATTCACGGTAGAACGTTGTCTTTTGTTCGGTAGTCCGGGGACGTGTGCGGATTGATAACAAGACAAATTTGGCAGAACGTTCGTAACCCAACCCAGTGTCTTCCATGATGAATTCTTCCGGTTCATGCTGCGTAACAATCTGATAGCGATCGCCCAACGGAGCCCCGAAGGCTTCCAGCATTACTTCATACGTGACATCAAGTAATTGCTTAATTTCAGGCTTATCCCATCCTTTATATAAATCAAAACGTAGTAATGGCATTAGTTGTCCCTCGATTTCATATATTTTCTAATTGATTAAATTGTAACACACATCAACCTGCACTTTAAAATGCGCTACACCGCACCGTTTACTAACATTTCGCCTTAGTTGCTACTCGCCATCAATCGGCTAGATTTTTTCTAGCGTGAAATTGTCGTCCTTTTTAATCATCGAATTACTGAGCTTCTATTGTCAGTGTTGTTTTCCATGCTACTACGGCCGGTGTTTGGAAGATGAGGAGTCTTAGGAATTTATTCCTTAGACTCCCAGCTTGTCCGAGTTGTTCAAGACAGACATCCAGCCTGCAAGGCTAATCTAATCGCGTTAGGATTAGATTCAGTATTTTGTGCGACAAAATGCTGGGATATTTTGCGTTGCCGGTTCGCAGGCATAAGCACAGACTGGCTTGAACATGTGCTTCCAGCGTGGTGCGCCAAGTAATTTACTGGCACGCAGTGGCCAATTCTATGCAATCCCACGTCAGACGGAATCGAAACAAAAAAGCCACCTTTTTATCGGTAGCTAAGTGGGAATCAAAAATTTAAATAAGTGATTCACGCGCACGCGCATTAGGCGATTTCAGCTTGTTCTTGGTTACCGACAGCTTCCATCTTCGCAAATGAAATGATGGCACGGCCAGCTAAATCGATAGCGTTCCAGTGATCTTCGTCATGGCGTTCCATGATAGTTACCATTGCTGAGTTTTCGTATTTCTTTTCGATACGACCGATGAAGTCATGCTCCATGTTTCCGTTTGCGGCACAAAGTACCAAATCATTAAGTTCAAAATCCATTATATATATCCTCTTTCGTCTTTGTTTTATTTTGTCCGATACGCAAATTCAGCTTTCAACGAATTGAAATGATTTGCTCGATGGGATAAGAATAACAAGACGAAAGCGTTTTCACAAGCGTATTCATTGACTTTTCAAACAGTTCACGAAATAGTCACAATTGCCTTTAACTTCCATTTTCAAGGCATATTTTCTTCACTATTAATTAACTGTCCGGTCGGATTATGCTATCAATTGGTTCATATTTTAATTTTGGGCACCGGTATTATATTTGGTCTCACTTACAGCTTTGGTCAGTTGTTCATCAAGTAATTGGGTATGGCGGTCAATTTTATATAGTAGAAACTCATGGGTTTGTTGCAAATCAGCTAATTGCTGTTCAATTTTTGCGAGTTGTTTGGTCAATAAATCGATATGGAACTGCTGGTCATCGGGCGTAGTGAAAATTTGTTTGATCTCCGCAAGTGATAACCCCGTCCGACGATAGTGGGCAATCGCATTAATCCGCCGAATAGCTTGCTCATCGTATTCACGAATTCCTTTTGAGTTCCGGGGCACAGACACTAAACCTTCTTTTTCGTAGAATCGCAATGTATATGCACTAATGCCAAATTCAGCGCTGATACTTGATATTGATTTTGTCATTTTTTTACCCACTTTCACCCCGCTAAACAGGATTTTGCAATTAATTTAAAATTGTTGGTTGACTTAGAGTCACTCTAACAAAGTATTATAAATCCTGCACAGCAAATATGAAAGCAGGAAATAAGCAAATGAATTCAAGACAAATGAAAATGGCGGGCTTTGCGTTCTTATTAAGTAACGTATTAGCCGGTTTGGATGGCACGATTGTGGCGACCGCCTTACCCGCGATTGTTTCAGATTTACATGGGATTGCGCTGATGAGTTGGATTATTACCGCCTACATGCTCTTTATGGCAGTCAGTGCCCCTATTTGGACTAAGCTCTCAGAACGTTTTGGTCAAAAAACAATTATGCAAGTTGGGACAACTCTCTTCATTCTCGGCTCAGTCATTGGTGGTTTTGCCGGTAATATCATTACATTAATAATTGCACGGGCGATTATTGGAATCGGGGCGGGTGCAATGTTGCAGTTACCGTTTGTCATTTATGGCTCGATGTACGCACCAGCTGAGCGACGCCTAGTTATCGGGCGGGTATTAGCAGCATACTCAATGGCATCAATTGTCGGTCCGTTGTTAGGTGGTTGGTTCGTGGATATTGCTAGTTGGCGTGCAACTTTCTTTATCAGTTTGCCAATTGGGATATTGATGATGGTTCTAGTCGGAATTTACTTCAAGCAAGTTGATTTCAAACCAAATCTGCATAGAATTGACGTTCCGGGTGCCTTAACGCTAGCGTTGATGGTCATTAGTCTCATGATGGCGATGCAGTCATTAAGTCAAACTGTTATCGCTTGGCACATACTAGTTATCTGGTTTGTTTTAGCATTAATTAGTGGGATTGCGTGGTGGCAGATTGAATTGCACGCCGGTAATCCAATTGTGCCCTTGCACCTCTTTAAAAATCGGTCATTTATAAGTAAAGTTTTTGTTTCATTTTTCCAATATGGCTTTTTTGGTTTTTATACGAACTATCTGCCAACTTGGTCACAAGGTGTCCTTGGTACAACCGCAACGGTCGCTGGATTCGTGTTAATCCCATCATCCATCGCAATGATTCTATATGGCCGGATGCAAAGTCGCTTAGAAGCGCGCTTTAGTGAGCAACAAATGATTCGTAATGGCTTATTGCTAATGATTTTTGGTGGGCTTGTGCTAGTCTTGACCCCTCATTCGACGTTAATCCTGTTGCTTGTCTTAGCGGGAATATTTGGTTTAGGGACGGCCATGGTGAATAATACCATTCAAGTTGCCACCCAAGAAGCCGTCGCACCAACTGAAATTGGGGCCGCAACTGCCTTGAATTCTTTAATTCGCACCCTTGGGACAACGATGTTGGTCTCGACATTTGCTTTAGCGATGAACCGGGTTAACGCGCATGGAATCCAACATACTAAAGGTGTAACAACTAATCTTATGAATAAAATCACTGATGCAACCGCCGCCCGCCAATTGTCTCCCGACATTGTACCGGTTTTGCGTAACTTGCTACACAGTGGTTTGACGATGATTGCACTACTCGCCACCATTGCAGTGATTATTTCGTTGGTGATTAATTGGAAAGATCCGTGGCAGAAACCGGGACAAAATTAAAATTGTTAGGTTAGATGATTTGAGACCAGCGCGACAAATTTCTTTCACACGATATAAATTTCATCTTGATGCCCAATAAAAGAACGGGGCTGGGACATAACTTGTCCAGCCAGCAAAATAAGCCGGATTTCTCCTTATTGTGTAAGGTAGAAATCCGGCTTATTAACGTGGAACAAAAGGCTGCAACCATTGATATAACTCACTTAATTCATCACCACGTTCGCTTTGCTCACTATCGCTGACGAATTAAGTTTCATTATATCAAGGTTGCAAAACACCTTTTGTCCCACTTCCGTTAAATCCAGTCAGCTACTCCTGATTAAAGTTAACCTTTTTGTGGTATTTTCCACACTAAAAAAGCCACAAAACCAAACTGCATTTTGTAGCTTTCTAAAAATTGACTCTATTACATCTGACGTGGGATTCTCATTGCTGTACTTTTGTTTAAGCGTACTCATATATCATAGAATATACTTTAATCAACAAACTGTTGCCAAAAATGTTTTTGGTAGTGGCGATAAACGATAAACGCGCCAACTAGGATTGCTGCAAATATTGCCACATTAATGGGTAAATTAATCACCTTGAGCGCGACAGGAATTGCATATAGTGTAATTAATATCCCGCCCCCGAAGACTTCAGCCATGAGTATGAGCATGGTTTTAGTTGAACCGCCGCGTGAAAATAGTTGGGAAACGTTAGTCCAAGTCAAATTGCGCAGCCGGTAATCACGGGCAAAGTAATACGAACTACCAAGCAACGCCCCAACAATTGCGCCAACGATGAGCATCCCAATTAAGAAGATTGGTAGCTTTAAAAAGATGGCGGTCGCTGTTAACACAATGGCAGTGACCACTATTTGGATTGCAAAACTAAAATTGAATTTCAGTTTTAAATACTTGGATTGGCTAATCGGCAATGCCAAGAAATACGCGTAATTATCCCGGTCGAGCGAAATAATATTAGCTGCCAGACTCCCCTGGTTAGCGGACATTAGACTAAACACAATCCCAACCACGAAACAGACTCCAAAGTATGTGTAACTTAGCTGATGAAAGTTTAACGCCGAAGTTGTCGTTATGCTGATTACCATAATCATTGGTAGCAAAATGGTCTGCGAAATAACTTGCATGAGTAACGACGGGTTCTTGATGAGGCTGAAATTATAGCGCACCAATTGCTTGGTCAAACTATCACCTTGGTGGCCCGCACGTGGTAACTTAGTTTTAGCGCTTGTCATGGGTTTAGTTTCAGTGTCATAAAGCTTGGGGATAATTGATTTAATTATTATCCAACCCGCACCCCCAAGAAAAACAAGCATGACCAGTAGTGTCAACAAACTCTTAAGCATTAATGGATGCACTAAGACCCATTGTAACGGAATAAAAGGACCAATGACGGCCGGATCATCACCTTCACCGCTCGTTGTGCGATTTATCAGGACAATTCCACCAACCACTAAAATCATTGGTGCGGCTAATAAAATGGTTGTTAAGCTTTTTTTGAAGCGTTGGAACACCTTTGTTTGAGTCAAACCAAAAACTAAAAGCGTACTGAATACGAGTAAATCAGCCATAAATAGCATAAAAATCACTAGCGCCAGTGGTATACCGAGTATCACGGTATAATTAGCCCGCATGGCTGTCAGGATAAATAAGGGCAGCGATGGTAGTAAATACGCCATCATGGCACTAACCACCACGGCTAATTTGGCCGTAAAAATCGTCCTTTGTGATATTGGTAGTGGTAGATACGCTTCCAAATCGTGCGCTTCGAAAAAAACATTTTGCACCGCCGAAATACTCTGTGAGAATCCTAGTAAGGTATACAACGCTAAGTAAAACGTAAACAAGCCCGGATGTTGGCTGAAATTAATCGGTAGCATCATGAAAACGTATGCTATCAATAATGCTACACTGGTGAACATCATTTGGCTTAGTAAGTATTTTATTAGCTTACGCCCGTATTTGCCTTTTTCACGGGCCTTTGTGGTGAGTTGTGGATTTGCGTATATCAAATTAATTTTGAATAAATTACTGAACTGCCTTCTATTCATGCGTAAGCGCCTCGCTCGCCATCGTCGCCGCATCATTGCCATGACGCCCCGCCATTTGGAGGTAGATGGTTTCAAGTGATTCCGTCGGTTGTGTGGCCAATAAGTCAGTCATCGTACCGTTGTAGATTAACTCGCCCTTTTTCAAAATTGCAATTTCATCACAGATTTCTTGGGCCGTATCTAAAACGTGGGTTGAAAAAATGACTGTCTTGCCCTTGGCCGCATGTGCTTTCATCAACGCCTTCAAATCAAAGGCGGCTTGGGGATCCAATCCCTGAATTGGTTCATCTAAAATCCAAATATCAGGGTCAGAAAGCAGTGCCCCAATAATCATCGTTTTTTCGCGCATCCCGTGGGAAAATTCCGCAATCGTTTCATTTTCTTTGCCGTTTAAATCAAATAAGGTCACCAATTCATCCAGTCGTTTAGCTTGATAATCAGGTGCTAGTTCATAAGCAGCGCCAATTAATTGCCAGTATTCGTTAGGCGTCAATTGGAGAAATATGTCTGGTGAGTCTGCCACGTAGCCAATGCGCCGTTTAATCGCTAACCGTTCAGTTGCTAAATCAACGCCGTCAAACTCGATTGAGCCGTGAGTTGGTTGGATAATGCTAACTAAGCTTTTAATCACTGTCGATTTACCAGCACCATTGTGTCCCAGCAGGCCAAAAATTTGACCACTCTTTATTGATAAATTTAAATCTTTGAGCGCGGCTTGTTGTCCATACATTTTATTGACATGCTTTAATTCAATCATTGCTCACTTCACTTTCTGTGCTGCAAAATATTCGCTGAATTCATTTTAACTAATCAAAAGATCCCAGTAAGCCAAGAACCAAGCCAATGATAAGGACTACAGCGTATAGGCCAAAAACACCCAGTGCGATGAAAAATTGCACCTTACCGGCCGTGTCCCATGAGCGTTGGGCACGCAGATATTCGTCAACTGACCGCCAGTCACCGTTCTGATATGCCCACCGATTACCGTTGATACCACCGACAATCGCCATCACCAAGTTAACAACCGGAATGAGCCCGAGCAGCATGATATAGGCGTTGTTGCCGACACCCCAAATCCAACCGAAACTAAAAGCGCCCCAATTCCATTTGTGCAAACGGCTGATATCGTCGGCAAAATCAGTTTTCTGCTCCCGATATTGTTTTAGTTTTTCAAACGAATCTGGTTCTGGTGCATTATTAAATTCTGGTGGCGTCATTTGATTTTCCATCTGTAAAAAGCTCCTATCATGTTGTAAATTCCATTAATGTCTATTTATTTCCATATACTATGCTAGTATGTCCAATTCAGCAAGGTATTCCCACCGATTGTTTATAAAAGTATAAACGCCACGATTTCATCTTGACTAAAATTTTTTTAGCGTGGAATTTGGATATGTGTCTCAGGTTGATTCCCACTACGAGGCTGGAACCAGTCTGGACACCGTGATGGAAGACAAGCATTTGAAGCCACAGTGCGGTCTTCAAATGTTTGCGAAGCTTGGTTCGCTAACGCGGTAACCATCTTCACAAATCCATAATCCTTGTCACTACAAGTTTAGCGGTAATCAATAATTCCACGCAGTGGCATCATACATCTCATCACATTTTATAAATTCCACGTCAGACGAAATAGAGCCTTCATGTTTTGCTGATTAAAAAAAGGCAAAGGACAATATGTCCCAAGCCCCATCCTTTTGAGTTATCAACTATACCAATATGTGTGGTAACAAATTCTTTACAGGCACACAGTCTGTAAATCAGCAGTCAATGAATAATTGTTGCGCTAATTACCATTAACAGCGTCAATAACCACATATGTGTTAAACCAGTCAGCCATTGCTTGTCATCACCGCCGAATTTACTAATCCCCCGGGTTTGATTAATAATGAAGCCCATAATTAGTAAAAGCGCAATGTAAACAAATTGACCAAAACCTAGATAAAACAGCAACTTAATCGCGTGAACCCCAATGATCGTTGCTATAAATGAACTAATAATTCCAAACTCTAATAAAATTGGCATGATTGAAAGCCCAATTTTAAACCGCATTTACTCACACCATCCCTAACAACGCACCTTAATTGCGGCGCGAATTGCTGCAGCAACTAAAATAGAAAAGACGCCCAAAATCCCCAAAATAACAATAATAATTGCCTTCATATTAATAGCCACGCTTTGTTGTCAGTTGTTGCACTCTTTTTTGCAAGATAACCTTTACTAGTCGGATAACGTGAACTAATGTGTAAAAGGCAATCAACCCACTAAAGAACATGAGCAACCAATGATCAGTTTGCGCAAACAACACAAACATTGTCGTAAATGTTAAGCTAATTAGCGCTAAAGGCGTTAGCAACAGTAATCGGATTAATTTTGATTTCTTCTCATTTTTGACATACCCCAGTACGTCGTCGAAAAGAAAATCAGATGCTATTTCAAATAAATCATAAACATCAAGCATAGTTACGCCTCGCATTGTTAAATTTATTAATTTAGCGGTTGCAGTAATGTACTGTTACTGCAACAAAAGCCATTCGTCGCTCCCCCGCTAGAATATAGTTAATCATAAACTGATTTTGCACTAGTGGCACAAATTTTCTTAAGAGGCCATTTTGGGGTCCTAAAGCGATATTTTGACTCCCCTGAAGCACCCATAATTCATCTTAAGAACGATTTACTATGCTTTAAGAAAAAGCCAACTATTTTGTTAGCCAATGTTGTATCCTATATATGGTTGGAAAGATATCCTAAAACAAAATACCCGCGCGCAGATATACGGATATTTTGGGATTTATGAAAATATGCGGGTCTGGGCACCCGATTTTGAAAAAATGAAATACGAGGAAACAAATTTATGGCAACTACCACTTCCTTACAATCATTAGTTGAAGAAATAATTAGTGTTTGGAGTTTTATTATTCTTACATACTGGTTTTTACCAGAGCTAACCAAAATTAAAACGTTGACGAAATTCAATATTGCGATGGCCATTTTCCTGCCCTTGGCGGAAGGAAACTACTTGTGGGCGGATTTATTTTACGTTAGTGTCGTTGCATTAATTATTTGGCGGCGGTCTGCTAGTTATCAAAAATTAATCATTAATTTTAGTATCATTTGGATGATTTGGGAATTGACCCCGATTTATGGGGATTGGCTAACAGCACACGTGTTCTTTCCCGCGCAAGCTAAGCAACAATATCTAAGCTGGCTGGCATTATTGACGGATGATTTATTGACGCTCATGTTCTTTGTCGTTGCTGCCGTCCTAATCCGGAAAGTTTTGTCGAAGCCACTTAACAGTTTTGATAATTTCTCAGATAAATATAAAGCGTCGATGCTCAAACTTTTTGCTTTCATGTCGGTGGTCTTCTTTTTAATTGCTAATATCTACCTGAAAATCACAAGCGATCAGTATACCAATATCGTGATGTTGGCGTTGACGGCCTTTACGGTAATTAGTATCTGGATGTATCATTTTTTCTTCCGCGCGTATGAAGATTCCTTACAGCAGCAAATTGAAAAATCAAATTATCAATTTTTACAAGAATATAATCAGCTACTTGTAGAAGCGAACAATCACGCCCGGGCGTTTAAACACGATACTAATAATTTGTTATCGGGCATCGAAGCGTACATTGATGAGAATGATATGGACGGATTACGGGTTTATATTAACCAAATCCTCAAATTAAACAATCAGCGCCTAGAACCCGACCACGTTGCCACGATGCTCAAAAACATTCAAAGTCTGGCTTTACGGCACACGTTAATCACGAAGTTACGCAAAGCACAGGATTTAGGTACCCAAATACACTTAGTTGCTGATCCAGACTTTATTTTAACGTTAACCGATGTTGATATGGTGCGTGTTGTTAGCATTTTGTTGGATAATGCGATTGAGGCCGTCGCTGACCATCCGGAAGAAAGCCACATTAATATTACCCTAACCTCTAATGAACATGAAAACCAATTGGTAATCAAGAATTCAATTTTTGAACACGTTGACATTGAACATGTTTACGAATCTGGTCATACAACGAAGGAAAACCATACGGGACTCGGTCTCCATACGGTACAGGCCATTGTCCACAAGCACCCCAACGTATTCTTTGGTGTTGAAGCAACTGATTCTTATTTTCAAGTTACCCTTACCAGTCGAAAGGATTAAGCGATGTTAAAAATATTTCTTGCTGAAGACACGCCAGAGTTGGCCCGCGTATACGCAAAACATATCCAAAACCAAATTTTTATCAACGATTACCAAGCAGAATTGGTCATGAGTACACCAGCCTCACAGCCAGTTATTGATTACTTGCACATGACTAAAGTTACCGGTGGGTTGTATTTTCTTGATATTGAGTTGGCGGATCCATTGATGAACGGTATCGACTTAGCCATTAAAATTCGCGAAATTGATTTAGATGCGGATATTATTTTTATCACGTCACATGATGAACTAGCGATGACGGCCATCAACGCCAAAATTGCAATGTTAGATTACATTATCAAAACGGGCGGTCTCGAAGTTACGAAACAACGCATTTCTGAAGATATTGAGCTCGCAATAAAGCACCAAGTGATGCGCAAGCAAATATCCGGCACTAGTTTTGTTTATACGATTGGCAGTAAGCAATTTAGTACCCAACAATCAGATGTATACTACCTTGAATCAGCCCCAGGCGACCACAAATTAGTGCTGCACCGCACCAATAAAGTTACCGAATTAAATGGTAACTTAAAAGAGTTTGAGCTCGAATATCCATTCATGATTCGCATTTTCCGTAGCATCCTAATTAATCGCAATAATATTGATTTTTTCGATGCTAAACAGCGAACAATCACGATGAAAAACGGCGCCGAGCTTCCAGTTTCGCTGCACTATGTTAAAGCGATTAAGAAAGTCATGGACGAAAAATAAATCCACGTCAAAAACACCAAATTTTTCGGCTCTATACTTTTTACTGTTGGTGGAGAAATCCGTCAGCAGTTTTTTATGTTCTTCGCGAGGGTGGAGCAAAGCGACAGATGAGCCTAGAATAGATAATTATGTACAAAACAAAAAGGACATATTAAATGTCCATCACCACGTTCCAACCGACAAAAATCAAAAAGTATGCGAGGTTATTTATTATGTCCCAAGACAATTGTATCTACGTGAGTTAAATTTTAATAAAAACATCCATTTACCGACAATGAAGCAGGAGAATGGAACTATTTTGATTATCGTGGTCGCGGAGACAAGCGACATAAATGCTTAATTTATACCGCTAATTTAACCTATTCCGTTAGCCGATGCAGTGACTGTGGTTTTCGTGATTGCGTCGAGCACTGGGGGTGGACTTCAACCGAGATGCGACTCACTGGCACGAGCTTGTGGGATGTGCGCTTAGCGCTGCGTAAACAACGTTTTTCACTGTAAGAATTGTGGTAATAACATTACAGCAGCGTCATCCGACTTCGAAAAGAACTGCCAAATTTCACGAAACACGAAAGTAATCGTAAAACAGAATCTAAACGAAGATATGATGACAGAAAAAACTGTAGCTAAGCACCTTCATATCTCACCTAATTCTGTACAACGAATCGAATATGACGCAATATACGAAGGCGGACAATACAAGTATCAATACAATTTTAAACAACAATTACCCGAAGCTATTTCCATGGATGAGTTCCGCTCAGCCAATGATCAGTTTAGCTTTATTTGGTGTGATGCCACTTCAATCAAGCAATTTGAAGTACTGCCCAATCGACTAACCAAAACAATCAAACAATATTTTCTTGGATTTCACTAGCTAATCGGAGCGTGTTAAGCACGTTGTCATGGATATGAAACGCTCAATACGCCAGTTTCATTAAGTTCTTATTCCGAACGCAAGAATCATTATCGACGGCTTCCATATCGCTCAGCGTATCGGGTAACGCCTTTGGATAGTGTTCGTAAGAACATTCAAAACGCATTGATGATAAACAAATAATCGAGCCCTATAAAATCATGAAGAGTCAATGGAAAAATCTTCACATGATGTATGAGGATCTCGAAAAAACGAAACCTTATTACATGCGTGGAATTAATGAATATCTAACACAAGAACAAGCGATTGGCATCGTCTTCGACGAATATCCTGAATTTGGTCAGGTTTGGACTGCATATCAGGAAATTATGAAAGCAATGCATAACAAAGATTTATCAGGTTTCGAAGACATCATCACTCATTACACGATTATGGGAAACGATATGGACAGCGCAATTTCGACTTTCGCCAAAGATATAAGGAATTCAAACAGCATCACCTCGAACTATTCAAATGGACGCGTTGAAGGTATGAACCACAAAATCAAACAGCTTAAACGTAACTCGTGTGGTTACAAAAATATGGCTCACTTACTCTGGCGAATCCGTCAGATTTTTTAAGATGTCCCAATCTCCATTTATTTGGCTCATATGTCACTCCGTTCCATCCTCGCAAAATAAACAAAAAAGGAACCAGAATCCATTAAGATTCTAGTTCCAAAATAGTCCTACCAACAGAATTTGACACAGAGCCAATTTTTCCTGCTTAAGCCGGGAGAAATTTGGTGTTTTTTTGCCCTATTTTGGATGACGTGGGATTGCGTAAAATTGACCACTGCGTGACGGTAAATTACTGCCACTCCGTTATTCGGAATAATGCTCAAGATAGCTAAAAACAGTTACTAACCATAGATCGCAATAGCATGAAAACTGAGAACCAATAGAACCGTAGTAATTCAATATTTGCAAAGTACAGAAACGACAATCCCACGCTAGAATAACTAGAACCGGAATTTTTAACCCCATTTCCATATGATACTGGTCAACATTGTATTCTGTACACGCCGCCCTACATCACAAAACTTGGTACTTTTGCCAGAACTTGTCCAAACAAACCCGCAACAGCTGCCAAAATAATTTCTGCGCAATCGCTAATAATAGTGATCCAATGAAAATTAGTAAAATTGGCACTGCCATCCATGCGAGCATGGCGCTTTCCGTTTTGAACCAGTTCATGAAGATCGGATAAATTAATTGATCACCAATATACGAAACCAGATACATTGCAAACGTGTATGGCGCAATATATTTGGCGATATCGCCGATTGTCTTTGGAAGCCGAGCTTTTAAAATCCCCACAAATATCACAATAGTTAGGGCGTAAATTTCTGAACTACCAAAGTCGTTCATTGGGAGCCATTGAAAAATACGACCAGCACTAGCATTCAGATTGTGCATCACGCTCAGTAACACAATCATTAATGTCACCAATCGAAGCGGGATTTGCGTTACTTCGGTCTCATACGTGTGAATGTACGCCCCCGAAAAGTAATATGCCAATGGATACAGCGTTACCCAATAATCGGGAATCATTTTACCGAAAATATTCAAGAACGTTGGCAGAATACATAATATGACAAAAGTCGCGACTAACAACTGATGTTGGCCACGCGTCTGACAGCCCTGCCAAATCATATTCAAAAATGGAATTAATAAATATAACCCGATGTACATTTCCACGTACCATGCATACGGTGCCGTCGAGTAGCTAAAGATTCCGAGAACGCCATCAGCCAAAGATAGGCGCTCACGAAATATCCCAATCCGCGCTAAGTATATCAACGCTGAGGATTGTAAATATACACTAAGGGTCGGCCACAATTTGTGATAGAATTCCCAGGATAATTCTTTTTCGTGCATGAGATATCCCGTTAAACACATAAACAATGGCACACAAATCATGCAAATTGTCCGCATACCAACCATGATTTCCAGTTGCCAAGAATTGATGGTGACATCATAGAACTTGGTGTTCAAGAAAAAGTGAATTACGATTACTAGGAGCACGGCTAAACACCGAATAACATCTAAATTAGGATTTCTAGTTTTGCTCATGCTGCCCCCTTGCTAGCCAGCCGTGAATGCTTGCCCAATTGTCTTTGGTAACGACTGTCCGTGGGATTTTGGCAGGATTGGTTTTGGCAGTGACGATACCACTGTTCAACATAAAAATCCCCCGAATCCCATGGTGCAGCAAGTAATTAGACATCCGCTGGTCCCCATAACCATATGGATAGGCAAAAAAATGCGCCGGTTCGCCGGTCAACATTTTAGCGAGCGTTTTTTGACTTTGCCGGTAATCTTGTGTGAACGTTGAGAATTGTGTTTTGTCGGCCAAAATTGGTTTGTTATGGCGCAGATAGTGCAAGTCGTTAGTGTGTAACCCTGCTGTGACATAACTTGGATTATAATTTGCCTGCAATTCACTCCACGGCGTCATTTCCGAGCCGTTCAAATATTGGCGCGTTTGGCCGGTAATAATAAATGTCGTATACGGAAATTGATACCGTTTCAAGATTGGCACAGCATTTTCAATTACTGTCCGATCAATGTCGTCAAAGGTAATAACCACATATTTCCGGTTAATCTTACCCCCATGCACTAGTTTGAGCATTTCCGACGGTGAAATCACTGGAATATGCTGACTTTTTAAATAACGCATTTCGTGAGCAAATTCATTTACGGGGACATTGAATGTTTGCAGTTGCGCGTCTTGGCTAATTTGTTCGGCCATTTTGACGGTGTCAGTTTGTTTGAGAATCCGGTGATAACATAGTACTACAATGCCGTTTTCGCTGCTCCTAAACGCCTTCGTGTTGCTATAGTTTGGCTGGGTTTTAGCTGCCTGTTGAATTTGTTGCGCGGCACTTACTAATTCAATGACTAACACCCCGACTAGAAACAACACAAGGCCAATAATTATCATGAATTTTTTCAAAATCTGTCTCCCCAATATCTGATAACTTGCCTGATACATATTACAAAATTAATTAAACTCCCCCAGATTGTCGCCCGATGCTAATAAATGCAAAGACCGTTAATGCGCTTAGTAACCAGAAAATAGCTTGTGTTAATTGGACTAAGGCATAGGTATCAACATTTATTAGCAAGCATACGGTGACTAAGCTGTCACTGTATACCCCACTCACAAATAGCACCACGGTACCAAGGCATAGGCTGACTATCAGCCACATTACCCCAATGATTGTATTTTCAAGCAAATAACGTCCCCAATTACGTTTTTTGCGAATAATGATATTTTTCATAACTATAATCCTCGATCTGGGCTTGCCCATTTGCCGTTCCCACTTTTGTGAAACAAGAGCGTAAACTCAGCTGCCAATGCCGCCATTGCGTTCAAGAGCCAGTAATAAAACATATACACCGGTATCACACTTAAATCCGCTAACGTAATTTGCACGGAGGACCGAAACTGTAACATGCCCACGTAGAATTGCAACAAGCCACACACCATATAGATGCTCACGACAATCCCATCCAAATGCAATTGTTGCGTTAATACACACGTTTCGACGTACTGTACAATCGAAATTACAAATAACCACATCCAAAGGTGCCCCGCCAGCATGTCTAATAACATCGCTTTACCTTGCCACCGTTGCCGCGTAAAAGTCCGCAATTGCTTAAGCAACACTTCTAATCCCCCAACTGCCCACCGTGAACGTTGCCGAAACAGCCCCCGCATAGTTTCGGGACCCAAGATGTACGTATACGCGCGTGGTTCATAACCAACTAACCAGCCAGCAGCATATAGGCGCCAAGTCGCATCGATGTCTTCGGTCATTGCCTGAACATCAAAGCCGCCAATTGCTTGCAATGCCTGTGTCCGATACAGCGCCGATACCCCTGAGATTGACATAATTTGTTGAAAATAAAACGACTGCGCTTCCTTGATATTACCGATAATCCCCAGATACTCGAGCGTCTGCACCCGCCCCAAGATTGATGTCCGATTACGAATGATTGGCCGCCCAGTCGCTGCCCCTAGCGCTGGTGTCGTTTCCATCCGCTGAACTAGCCACATTAAGGCATCCGGATGAGTACTAGCATCTGCATCAACAACATACACATAGTCAGTGGTAATCATAGATAGTGCGGCATTTAATGCACGTGCTTTACCCCCATTTTGCGGTAAGTCAATGATTTGAATCCGGTTTTCCCCGTGTAAAAGCTGTAATTGCTGCATTTTGGCAAGCGTATCGTCGGTACTTTGGTCATTAACTAAAATTAATTGATAATTGGCATAGTTTAGTTTCAATAGTGCCGTGACAACTTCGATAATTGTCGCGGACTCATTATAAGCAGGCACAATTACGGCAACACTTGGTGGCTTAACTAACACAAGTTTCGCGGGAGCATGCGTTAATTTAAAAAACAACGCCCCCACGAGCCAGATAAATGACATCACAATTGGATAATAGATGAAAAATAAATTCAAACCGTTGGCAAGATGAATGATCATAATGTCACAAGCCTCCTTTCTAAAACTCTAAAATCAATAAATACCACACGGCAACTCCTCCTTTCCCGTTAAAATATAATTTGATAATAGGCATAAACCGTGTTATCGTTTCAAAAACGTGCACATTTGCACGTTTCAGCCCACAAATATATTTATTCACAAAATCCCGTAATGTAGCACTAAGTCATTCCACATTTGTCAATCATGAGGAGAAGCTTATGAACAATGGAGAAACGATCAACCAAATTCGCAAGATGAAAGGTTTGACGATTGAAGAAGTCTGCCAAGATGTGCTTTCAAAATCTAATTACAATCGCTTTGTTAACGATAAAATTGATATTTCAGTCACGAAGTTTAATGGCCTTTTGGAAAATCTATGTGTAGCTCACGAGGAGTTTTTACGCATTCAAACTAGTTATTCGCATGCTGCCTTTCCCGAAATTATGCATCGCATGAAGCTGCATTTTCAGCAACACAGTATTGATGGCTTGCAAACAGATCTAGCCCTAATCACCCAACAACAGTCCCAAAATGTAAAATTCACGCACTTATTTGCATTATGCAAGATTATGATTTCACGCTTGGATAATTCCGACTCACTAGCATCTCAACGGCTTATTAGTACTTATCTAAACCACGTCGAAACGTGGACACACTACGAAATTGTATTATTCAATAATTGTATTTTCATCTTTGATTTACCGCTGGTATTAACGGTTATCAATCGGCTCGCACACACATTAGAAATGTATTCCTCCATTCAAAACTACGGCAACGAAACTTTTCGATTGTACATTAATATCATCACCGTTTTACTACAAAATGAGCAATTTGCTGTGGCACACCAATGTTTGAGTACCCTCCAGCAAATAAAGTTACGCCAAGAAGATTTACTCGAACGAAATATCCGTTTGTTCTTCGACGGCTTATTTTTGTTAAAAACTGACGAACCCGGCGGACGCAAAAAAATCCAATCGGCGTTGAATATCTTTTGCCAATTGGAAGCTAATGATTTAGTGACCATGCATGAAAATATGCTGGAGCAGTTTACAAAAATGTATTTATGATGCGAGCGCTAGGATGAGTTACCAGTTTGGCCCTATTCCGTCTGACGTTAGATTGAATAAACTTGCCCACTACGTGCCAGTAAATTACTGCCACTCCGTTAGTTAGTACTAATTCTCAAACTAGGGAAAAACAATTGCCAACCACAGAAACGACAATCCCACGCTAGGCTAAATATAGCCGGAACAATGCATGTTTGCAAAATAGCGAAAAAAGGAAGTGAGACAAAAAGCGGTTCGCAACCTTGCTATAATGAAACTTAACTTGTCAGCGATAGCGAGCAAAAACGAGTGTAGTGATGAATTAAGTGAGTTATATCACCGTTTGCAGTCTTTTGCTCGTTAATAAGCTGGATTTCTACCTAAGATAAGGAGAAATCCGGCTTATTTTGCCGGCTGCCTAATTTATGCCCTAGCCCTTTTTCGTTATGATAAATTACTGTCTATTTATTCTTGCGCAGACCCTCATTTCGGTACTTTTGTTTAAGAATACGCACATGCCCCACCAGAGAATATACTTTAGGCACTAGTTTGAGCACATCACAAAATCAAGTGATAGCCGATTTGATTAAATCTGCACCCCACGAATTGTCTGATAGTAATATTTCAAGCACCAATAATGTGGCGTAGTGAAAACGCAGATACAAAAAAATCGACATGCTATATCAATAGTATATCGATTTCACGAACCAATTTTGATTAGTACTGTTTTACATATGATAACTCTAAACAACAACTTTTTCGCTAATCTGAGAATTATCACTAACTAACGGAGTACCGGTAAATTGCTTGGCGGGCGCAGCCTTTACACCGCGACTGGGGGAATATGTGTGCAGCACATATTTCCGCTGAGGATAAGATGAGGACTCTTAGGAATTTATTCCTTAGAGTCCCAGCTTATCCGAACCTCCCAAGACCGCACTTTGGCTTGGGAGGTTGCTTCCAGCGTGGTGCGCCAAGTAATTTGCCGGCACGTAGTGGCCAATTATATTCAATCCCACATCAGAACGAAAAAAGGCTATGACTGAAAAATCAGTCATAGCCTTTTCATTATATTGGATTACTTCTTCAACCGCTTAACAGTCTTCGTAACATTGGCAATAAACTTGTCGATGTCCTCATTTGTTGTGTAACGGCCAAAGCTTAAGCGAATTGATTCGCTGATGCGTGGTGAGTCTTCACCGTACATTGCGGTCAGAACGTGAGATGGATCGAGGGAGCCGGCAGTACAGGCTGAACCCCCAGAGATGGCAATACCACCCAAGTCCAAATTAGTTTGCATGATGTACGTTGACACACCCTTAATCCAGATGTTCAAGACGTGCTGCAAGTTATCGGCGGTTAATGAGCCGTTCACTGCCACATCAACACCATTTTCAGCTAAACCATTCAAAACCCGTTGCTTAAACGCTGCGTATTTTTCTTGGCGGTGCTTCTTTTCCATTGGTGTAATGATTGATACAGCCTTAGCGAAACCAGCAATTGCGGGGATGTTTTCTGTCCCAGCACGGCGCTTTTCTTCTTGATCACCACCCTTTAAGAATGATGGGAAGATTAAACCATCGCGACGGAAGAGAAAGCCTAATTGCTTAGGACCATTAATCTTGTGGGCTGACGTTGACATCATGTCAATGTGGTCGCGTTTTACATCAATGTCCAACAAACCATAAGCTTGTACGGCATCGGTATGGAACCATGCTTGGTGGTCGGCCAAAATTTCACCGATTTCCCGAATTGGCATGTGTGAACCGACTTCGTTGTTACCAGTCATAATTGAAACCAAGATGGTATCGTCACGTAAAGCCGCCTTGAAGTCAGCGAGGCTAATTACACCGTTTTCGTCAACGGGTAAATAAGTTACTTCATAGCCCTTAGTTTCCAACCATTCAAGCGGTTGGATTACGGCCTTGTGTTCGATAGCCGTGGTGATAATGTGCATGCCTAAGTCTTTACGGGCTTCGGCAGTTTCCAAAATCGCCGTGTTATCTGATTCAGTACCCCCAGAAGTGAAGACGATTTCGTCGTCACGGGCGTTGATTGACCGGGCAATAGTGTGGCGGGCGTTTTCCAAAATGGTATGCGCTTCACGACCAAAAGTGTGCGTTGAAGACGCATTCCCGAACGTATTTTGCATTTTGTCCATCATTTCGGTAATGACTTCCTCGGCCATTGGCGTTGTTGCGGCATTATCAAGATAGACTAAGTTGTTCCCTAATGATACTTCTTTCATTTTTTTAGCGTTCCCTTCATGAATTTCTAGGTCCCTATTAAACCCATTACAAATGCAAAACACTTGCGCTACGTTTTTCCTAGAAATTGTATGGTTGAGTCTTATGTGTGGCTATTTGGCGCCCACCTCATTTGCAAGCGTGCTTAAGATACCTACAAACTAACGGAGTGTCAGTTGCCATACATTAACAGAACCACTTTTGCTTACTTGTTTGCGGCTTGTTCAGCTTTGAAGAGTGCAAGCAACATGTTAGCGGAACGTTTACCAGCATCAACGATAAACTCGTCAAAAGTTACCCCAGCATCGGAATCTGCATTGTCAGACATTGCGCGTACAACGACGTATGGTACGCCAAATTGAGTAGCAACTTGTCCAACTGAGGCACCTTCCATTTCAGCGGAAAGAGCGTCGGGGAAAAATTCCTTGATGTGGTTAACTTGTTCAGCACTAGCGATGAATGAGTCAGACGTGACAATTAAGCCCTTAACAGCATTCAAACCAGCCGTTGAAGCGGCGGCCATGATTTTACGGATTAAGTCACTATCGGCTACAAAACGAGCTGGTTGTTGTGGAACTTGCCCATAAACATAACCAAAGACGGTAGCGTCGACATCGTGATAGGCCGTTTCCGTTGAAACAACTACATCCCCGATTTGTAAGCGACCACCAATGGCACCAGCTGAACCTGAGTTGATAATTACATCGACGTCAAAGTTGGTAATCAATAAAGCGGTGGTTAAACCAGCTTGGACTTTGCCAATTCCAGATTCAACGACGACCACTGCTTGATCAGCAATCGTGCCTTCGTGAAATTTGATGCCATGGATATCCGTGACAACTTCATTTTGCATGGCGGCTTCAAGCACGACCATTTCTTCTGGCATAGCGTTAATAATTCCGTATTTCATGTTTGCGTTCCCCTTTTTCTGTTGCTGCGTCTCCAGTGACTCACAGCCTATCCAACAAAACGTAAGATTAAGTAAGTGGCAATAATTAAAAGTGATAAGACGATGATGGCAATGTTTAACCGACGTTTTAAGCGTTGTTCTTTACCTTTAACAGTTAAGTCGCCAAAAGCATCGGTTTCAAGTTTGCGATTTTTGCGCAGTTTAGTTTTAACGTCTTGTGATTCGCCCGGGTGGATTTCACCATTTTCATCAACGAAACGGCCATCGTTCATCGTATGGACTGGTTCTGTGGGTTGGTTGTCCCAAGTCCCTTCCTTGCGACGACGATATTCTTCACGACTCATTGTTGGCTTCTTATCCATGGAGCATTCCTTTCACACGGGCAGCATTGGCTTGCCAATACCAATAAGCAATTTGGGTTTTAGAATCATCTAATTTCCCCGCTTCATTGAGCTTGGCTAACTCATCGAGTGAGTATGCTTGCACGTTCAACGTTTCATCAAAATCTTGTGGTAATTCATCAGCAACCGGTGTTAAGTCAGTTGCCAAATACAGATGCATTAATTCGTCTGAGTAACCTGATGCCAAATAGAATGAACTAATTTCTTCGATGTGGCCAGCTTGCATCCGTGTTTCTTCGTTTAACTCACGTACGACTGCATGCAACGGATTCGTATCGCGCGCATCTAATTTACCCGCGGGTACTTCGTAGGTCACCTTTTGTAAGGCTGTCCGCCATTGTTGCATAATTAGCGCCTTGTTATCAGGCGTAATCGCTAACACTGCTACTGCAGGTACGTGGTGGACAATATCGCGAACCGCCGTCTGTCCGTTCGGTAATTCCACCGTTTGGACTTCGACATCGATAATATGCCCGTTAAACTTGGGCTCATGCTTAATGACTTTCTCCTCGAAATTCATGCCAGACCTCCGAATTAGTAATTATTCTGCTTCAGTTTCAACAGGTGCATCAATCACGTGCACTTGCGCTGCTTGTGGACCGCGAATTCCTTCAACCACCACAAACTCCACGTAATCGCCAACGGCTAACTTCTTAAAACCACCGTCATTGATAATCCCAGAGAAGTGCACGAACACGTCATCTTGACCAGTAATTTCAATGTAACCAAAACCTTTTAATTCATCCCAAATTTTAACAAATCCATGTTCCATCTTTAATATCCAACTTTCTCTTTACGTACGCGTATTTAAGTTCAACCCGCCGTATTTTTATTGTCTAATCTTACCACAAACGCGTGTCAGCATTCGCAAAAATGCTTGATATTGTTGGATTTATTTGGAAAATTTAGCTAGTGTTTCTAAAAAAGGAGCTGAGCCATCTATGCTCAGCCCCTAATTAATTGTTGTGTTTATTAATGCTTAAACGTATTGGAGCAAAGTTGCTTCGTTGTAGGCGCGATCAATAATCGCTGAACCGAGGCATTCGGCACCATCATAGAAGACCACTGCTTGACCTGGGGTAATTGCCTTAACAGGTTCGTCAAAGATTACAGTAGCAACCGCCTTGTCAGCGTTCAACTTAACAGTTACGCCAGTATCCTTTTGACGGTAACGGAACTTAGCGGTTACGTGGAATTCTAAACCACGATCTTCATTCGTAACAAATGATACGTCTGAAGCTTCTAAGTGCGTTGCGTAAAGGTGTGGGTTATCTTCGCCTTGACCAACATACAATGTGTTGGTAGCTAAGTCCTTACCCACAACAAACCAAGGTTCGTCTGATTCCTTTTGTCCGCCGATACCAAGACCCTTACGTTGGCCGATTGTGTAGTACATCAAGCCAGCGTGAGGTCCCATTTCAACGCCATCAAAAGTCATCATCTTACCAGGCTTAGCTGGCAAGTAGTTACCTAAGAATTCACGGAAGTTCTTTTCACCGATGAAACAAACGCCAGTTGAGTCCTTCTTGTAAGCAGTTGCGAGACCCTTTTCTTCAGCAATGGCACGAACTTCGGCCTTTTCCATGTTACCAATTGGGAACATAACTTGTTGAAGTTGATCTTGTGAGAGTTGTGATAAGAAGTATGTTTGATCCTTGTTATCATCAGCACCACGGAGCATGTGCACAGTTCCAGCTTCGTCACGTTCTACTTGCACGTAGTGACCAGTAGCAACGTAGTCAGCACCCAATTCCAAAGCATAGTCTAAGAATGCCTTGAACTTGATTTCCTTGTTGCACATAACGTCAGGGTTTGGAGTGCGACCCTTCTTGTATTCGTCTAAGAAGTAAGTGAAGACACGATCCCAGTATTCCTTTTCAAAGTTAACACTGTAATAAGGAATTCCGAGTTGAGATGCAACCTTTGCCACATCCTTGTAATCTTCGGTCGCCGTACAGACACCGAATTCATCAGTATCGTCCCAGTTCTTCATGAAGACACCGACTACATCATAACCTTGGTCCTTAAGAACCGCAGCCACAACAGATGAGTCAACACCACCACTCATACCTACAACGACACGAGTTTGACTATTATCAGTCATAAACATCACCATCATTTCAAATATAGATTCTGAGAATCATTACGATTTGAAGGTCGTAAAATTTCAGTTCTTCTATTATACAATACGACGCTTACATTTAACAAGTGAAATTGTCTGATTAGTTAATTTTGTCTATTTACTGCTAAAAATGTGTGAACCAATAGCTTCGTGTTAGCTAGCTTTATTCCTGCTTAGTTAGCTAGTCAACCAGTCAAAATTGACGACACATCTTACAATTTAACGAGCACAAAAAGACCCCACAACACCATTGCCAGACTCCTATTTATGCTAGCATAGTATTCGCATTTCTGTAGTTTTGTTTAAGACTACTCACGTACCACAGAATGTACTTATTTTGTTTGCTCGGTATCTTTTCGCAAAACCCTGAAGATTTCTTTTAAGAATTGCCATAACATTGTTACGATAAAAGGCAGAATTGCTAATAGCGCCACGATTATCGCATAGTGTTTGGTTACCAATTGCAAATGACCTGAGAAGAAACCTAGGGCAGTAATGATTGCGGCCCAAAGGACTTCACCTAACAGCGAAAGATAAGCAAAGCGCTTAAATGATAATTTTTCACGTCCCGCCACAATTGGTACTAACAAACCAATCACGGGAATAAAATTACTAAGGGTCAGCGCCACAATTTCGTGCTCCATCACCAGGTCTGTCGAATCCGCAATCCGTTGACTTTTAATCGGTCCCATTCGCCGACCAGAGTAGTATTTAATGATATTACCCAACTGGGCCGAAATTATGAAGCCAATTAACAAAATAATGGGATTAAGATTATTATTCATTTGTGCGCTCAAGGTTCCCATAATAAATACGAGTGATTGCGCCGGAATCCAACCAAAAAACACAAAACTATTATCCAAAAATACTAAGACAAAGACAATCAAATACGCATATTGTGAATAATTATTGGTAATGTTTGTCATCAAATCAATGGGATTCATGACGAACTGAATTAGTGCTTGGATTATTTGTGTAATATCCACTTTTCCCCCTCTCCAAGATTAGCCAAAGGACGCCTTTAGCTAACCAATATTGCTTTTTTAAATACGCTAATATATTCACTTTAATAATATCATATTTTGCGCGTGCCATTGTGGTTCTCGCACAGAATCCTACTCGCGGACACCTGAAATCACGACACCATTAAACGCAAACAAGCCGATAGCGAGGCCACTTTCACCACATGGTTAATTGTCCTCACTATCAGCTTGTTGTAATCGTAAATCCGCTTATTTTTGCGTATCGAAGTAGCTAACTGGTTTTTGCACTTCGGTTTTCGTGCCTTTGTATTCCTTAGTAACATACGCTTGGATCGTTTTGTCGTGGTATAACTTAACTAATTTCTTGTAGCTTTCATTATCACCATTCTTCTTGGCCGTTGCTAAAATATTGATGTTAGCCGTTGTGTGGCTATCAACATGCTCATAGAAAATTGAGTCATTTAACACGTTCAACCCCGCTGCTTGTGATACTGAATTAGAAATCAGTACCGCCCCAATACTGTCGTCGTGCAATAATCGTGGACCAGTTGTGTCATCAATTTCGAGGAATTTAAAGTGATGGGGATTGCTAGTAATTGCTTCTAAACCAGATAATGCCGTGAATTTCGGTGACAACGTAATTAGCTTAGCCGCTGCTAACAAGCGTAGTCCCCGCGCTTCATCAGCTTGGTCTTTTGCCACCGCAATTTTCGCACCATTTGGTATGTCGGTAACCGCCTTGTACTTACTTGAGTAGATTCCCAATGGTTCGAGGTATGTCGTACCTAAGTTAACTAGGGGCGTGTTGGGATGGGTTTTGTTAAAGGCATCAAGGTAACCATATGATTGGAAGGCATTGACGTCGATTTCGCCATTCGCCGTCGCGGTATTTAACGTTGCGCCATCCGTGAATTCTTTAACACTAATTTTTAAATCTAACTTCTTAGCTTGGGGTGTTTGGGCAATGTGGCGCCAAATATCGGCATCACTCGTTACTGAGCCAATGGTAATCGCGGATGATGATTTTCCATCATGAGCTTTAACATACGTTACTCCGCCGGCAATAATTGCCACAGCGGCCACAACGCCAACAATAATTTTTCGTACTTTTACTTGTGTCATAAGTGAATTCACCTTCATAATTTCATTGCATTCAGGTAGCCCGACCGGCACCTTCATAATTTCATTAGATTCAGGCAGCCCAATCGGCACCCTTCATAATTTCATTAGATTCAGGCAGCCCGACCGGTACCTGCGTAATTTCGTTGTGTTCAGATTCCCGAATATTTTCTTTTAACTATTCGTTTTAAATTAATGCCAGTGCTTGGTCTAAATCGGCAATTAAATCGGCGACATCTTCTAACCCAACTGAAAAGCGTAATAATCCAGGAGTTATTCCATTTTCAAGCAACTCTGCTGCATCTAGCTCAGCGTGGCTCATCTTGGGTGGGTAACTCAAAATCGTTTCGACTGCCCCTAAACTAACGGAGAATACGGGAAGTTGCAACGCCTCCACCACGGTGCGGGCGTTCGCTTCACTACCAACGTCAAAACTTAAAACTGCACCGCCACTTTTAGCCTGGCTAAGCTGAATTGCATAACCGGGGTGGCTTGGTAACCCTGGATACAAGACCCGCGTAACCTTTTTATTAGCCGATAAGTACTCCGCAATTTTCTGAGCGCTATTACTTGATTGCTGCATCCGCACACCCAGTGTTTTGATACCACGTAGTAGTAACCATGTATCGGTCACGCCAAGCGTTGCCCCAACCGCATTTTGCATAAAATAAATCTGGTCGGCTAATCCTTGGTCATTTGTCACAACCGCCCCAGCTAAAATATCGGAGTGTCCGGCTAAGAATTTCGTGGCGGAATGAACCACAATATCAACGCCCAAATCAAGCGGTTTTTGCAAAAATGGTGACATGAACGTGTTATCAGCAATCGTGACTAAATGATGTTTCTGCGCAATTGCGACGACCCCCAAAATATCCGTAATGTGCAACACCGGGTTTGATGGTGTTTCAATATACAGGTACTTGGTATTCGGCTTGATTGCCGCTTCAATTGCGGCTAAGTCAGCAAAATCGACTAAATCGTGTTCGATGCCAAAGCGTGGTAAAACGTCCGTTAGAACCCGGAACGTACCCCCGTAGACATGTTTACTAGCAATTACGTGGTCGCCCTTAGACAGCGTTAGCAGGACGCTACTAATCGCAGCCATCCCGGTGCTGAATAAATAACCATATTTGGCATGTTCCAAGGTCGCAATCGCATTTTCCCCTGCTTGCCTAGTCGGATTACCTGAGCGTGCATAATCATACTCACCAAAGACATCAAATGATTTTTGATCAAATGTTGATGATAATTGGATGGGCGTGTTGATTGCCCCACTAATTGGATCATGTTGCGTGCTGGCTTGAATAATTTGCGTCCAGTCACTGATTTCTAAATTACTCATTTGCTACTCCTTCAGTGTGTGTCTATTAGTTGTGCGCTTACGACAAAAAAGTGGCTATATTTTTTCTATCATGGGGGTTGTCGTTTCTGTACTTTTTAATCATCGAATTACTGAGATTCTGTTGTCGGTGTATTTCCCATGCTACTGCGGCCTATGGTTGGTAACTGTTTTCGCTAGTTTGATCATTGTTCCTAACTAACGGAGTGTCAGTAAAGTGCTTGGCGGGCGCAGCCTTTACACCGCGACTGGGGGAATATGTGTGTAGCACATATTTCCGCTGAGGATGAGATGAGGAGTTTTGGGGATTTATCCCCTAGAGTCCCAGCTTATCCGAACCTCCAAAGACCGCACTTTGGCTTGGGAGGTTGCTTCCAGCGTGGTGCGCCAAGTAATTTACTGGCACGTAGTGGCCAAATTTATTCAATCCCCGTCAGACGAAATAGAGCAAAAAAAGTCCCGCAGTCTAATTAAAGACTGCGGGACGAAATTTTCGCGTTACCACCCGAGTTCGATGCACATTACTGTAACATCCTCAATAAGTACGAGCATACCAATATGCCGATACCCTTGCGCTTTAACGGGCGCACCCGGACACGGTTTACAGTAAAACTGCTCACGATGACAGTAACTCCAAGACCATTTTCCAAAACACTGGGTCACTAACTTTCACCACCACGTTAGCTCTCTATTCAGACCCGCTTGCATTTGTACTTATCTCTTCAACGTTATTCGATAAGTATTAATATAGCACTTTAAAATGAGAAATCAATAACAAATCCTCATTTTGTTTTAATTATATATTTTCGAGCTTTTTTAATAGACGTGAGCATTAATACCGCGCCGACTAATTCAAGCGGTCCGGCTGCACACAATACTGCTGCAACACCTAAAACCCCGTGAATCAAGACGATTAAACCATAATCAATTAACAAAAATACACCAATTAGCATTAAAAATTTAAATTCAACCCATAAAACTCTGACCTTAGTTGAGACTTGTCGGTAACGAATCGTAACCGAATGATCCGGGGACTTATATATGCTCCCTTCATTGTTAGAATCATATTCAATCGTTGCATCGCTCTGACCAAATGTTAAATTGGCTTCATCAATGAACGTCCTTGATGCACCCCTAATCCTTAAGCCACTACCAGAACCTTCACCACGCGTAAGCAGTGCCAAGCCGAATGCAACTATACAGTAGAATGCCACAATGCCAATATAGCGCAACAGTTCAGACCATTTGGTGAAGCCTTCACCAATTCGTACGGTGACATCATCAGCTTCTATCGTGAAAGTTTCGGTCTGTTTCAATAATTTATTAACGACAATTTGGTCATCAACCAATATGGTAATTACTTTTTGTAATTCATTATGCCCAACATTTGTTACTGTGAGTTTCACGTCAACGTGCCCCATTTCAAAATTCTAAATTCCCAGTCGTTACTATACATGCACATTTGTGACGTAGCAATGCTTAAAACCGGGTTCAAAATGGGAGCTAATGCGTATCATCAGCATTAGCTAACTCGATTAGAAATAGCCCTCGTCATCAATAGACGAAAGCAGTGGGAAGTTGAGTTTTATTAAAAATACTAGTAAATTATGAACTTGCATTATCAACAAAATAGATTACGTTAATTTAATATATCAGCGCCTACATAGAAAATAATTGGTACCTGCCGTTTGAATCGCTTGCCCTTTGAGTGAAAATCTGCCCAACCAAATGCGTAATTTAAATGATTGTCATGCGATGTGAACTTCAAGCTAGATGCTTTTTCAATGCGCACCATGCGGACTTTTTTTGATCGATTAAGATTCCGGTAAAAATAGTTAGCATCTTCAAAATTCGTTGGCTGTGGTGTATCTAAATTTTTCGCGATAGCCGCCCACATCTGAGCCACCCAATCACTAAAATGATACCGATATTTGCGCATCGAGTACTGCGCACTAATTTCGAGAAACAAGCTAATTATTAGTATAAATACAGCATACGCTACCGAGGCAAATCGCAGCCATGTGTCATCAATTACGAGTACCGCAAAAAATAACACCACCACTCCTAATATCGCATATAAAACACTATTTCGTGTTTGGCGGCGAGTAAATGTGGCTAGCTGTGCTTCAACCTCAGCACGGTAATGCTCCGCATCTGCTTGGAAAATAGCTTTGAATTCAGATTTTGATAAGCTTTCTAAATAATCCAATTGTTATTTTCCTTTCTTCCACAAACGGCACGAGTGCTAATTAACTACCAGTCAAAGGCCTTTAAATACATGTCGACCTTGGCTTTATTTTCCGCTTTTTTGACTTTTTTTGTGCGCCGCGTCCGTGGTTTTGCTGGTTCACTGGCCTTTTGAATACGGCGTTCATACTTGGCAAATTCATTGCGAACTAACTGTGTATCTTCAACGGTTAAAGGCAATCCCGCTTGGGCATATTCATAAGTGTATTGGCCAAACTGTTCGGGTTTTTCTTTGAGGAACCACGCTTGCATTTCTGGATTAAGTTTAACGCCACGGCGAAAACGGCGGAGAGTTTCATCCAAACCAAAGTCTAAGTGGTGGATTTCGGTTTGGAGCTGTTTCATAACCTTTTCTGGAATATCTGTGTGATCGGCAAAATGACTTATACCGAGTTTCAATGTTTTACCACTGTTTAAATTACGTAAAATATATTGGTGTTTCAAGCGCCGACCGCAATCACAGAACAATTGTGGCCCCCGATTATCGTCATAGTTATCGTTAAAGTGATACGCCATAAATTCCCAGTTGGTCGATTCACCAAGGAGATTTTGGTTCGCAAACAATGACGTCCGTTGAAAGCGCACGTGTTCTTGGATAACACCCCGTTGCTCAGGCGTCAATAAGCCGAGTAATCGTTGTCGTTCATCCTTGGTTAATGTAGTTTTTGAGCTTCGTGTTTTCATGTTATTAGTATATCAAATGAGAATGAACGTTCGCAAGCACCAAAACAAAATTACGCCAAAATTCTTGACTAGCACAAAAATACTCGGTAATCTTATGTAAGTGATAAGTTTAATTTTTCGCGAGTATCCAAGCCTTGTCGCTTTTTCATTTGCAACAAAGCAAGTGTAACTGTGACACCGCGTGACACCCAAAAAATCTAGTACACGTCATAGCTTCAAACGCCGTCATATCAGGACTTTTAGCAACATATGACACGTATGCGCTAAATTCGCTTAGAAACTTTCTCCTATACATATATATACGTTTAGTTCACCATTAATATTAATTACCTGTCACTGAATTTTGCTAATCACTCAGCATCACTGACTTCATGGCAGTGTCACGTAGGCTAAAAAACCGGTCATTTTCCCGTCATCAACCTGTCAGACCTGTCACTGGTTGTACTACTTAATTTTGAAATGCTTTGAAAATTTAGACATAACGAAAACCCCCAGTATTGGATTTTGGTCCAATACCGGGGGTTCACTTCAATGCTACGAAAAACTAGCCTGCATCTTTGTTTTTTAATTTTCACGGAACAAATGCGCCGCCGACTCACTTACATAGTTAGGCACCAAAAAATCCAGTGAAAACCACACGGATTGCACTCCCGCGTGGTGCTAGCTGCCTACGTACTAGTGATAAAAAAGTGCTATTTGGTTGATAAAATCACTCGTTGTTTTCAATTCATGGGTTCTAACTGTTCCAAAGAGGTGTTGCTTAGCCTTTTTATTGACCACCATGACCGATGCCTGGCCAACGACAATTAGCATTGGCTTATCAGCAAATATCGGTGTACTTGTGGGTCGCGGTTGGTGAGCTGTCGCTGCTAACAAGTTCAAATTAGTATTAATTTGGATCCGTAATGTTCGTAAGATGATACCATGTGCTTTAATGTATTGTTGCAATTCCCGCGTTTGCTTACCCTTTGCTGGATTAACGTATATCAGATATTGTCCCGTATCACGCGTTAATTGCCGAGCGTCATTATATGCTAATTTTTTATAGCGACCACCACCGGCTGCCACTTTGAAGTACCGCACATCTTGTTGATTAACCGCATTGGCTTGCCCGATGACTGCGTAATAAAGAATTCCAATCTGCAAAACAATGCCCACTGCTAATAACTTTGGTTTCCGTAATATCAGTAGCAACACTATCAGAATAATTGCAGAAATCACCACATAAAAATACACATGTAACCAGTTGTTGATGACCATAACATTTGGAATTTGATGCTGCATCGCACCTAGCCGAGTTGTAAAAGTATGCCAAACCCACATTAGCACGCCACTTAAAACTACACTAATTAACGCTAAAAACTTCATTCCCCTAACCCCTACTCCCAACTAAGAACAATCATTCCCCAAGATGTTCTCCCACTATTATTCCTAACCAAGTAATGCTACTACCTTATGTTAAAAACGCCAACCATGCCGGATAAGCTTGTTGATGTACATCTTATTATAGAAAAATGAAAAAATTAGACCGACAATTGAAAAGCCAAACCCAAATGTATTCAACGAAAAAATAACCTCAAGAATAAAAATTAATAACGCCCCGGTGAAATCACCACGGAACAGCGCTGGGAAAAAGCCAAAAAATAAAGTCGTCCAAGAAAAGCCACTTTTGACCGTTTTGGTTTCATAACCCCGTGTTAAAGTTACATACATAATCTAACTCCTTTAATTCATGTGCAACTTCGACTTGCTCCGTCAAAGTTGCATCTCATGTTTTGTATTCGCGCAAATTTGTGCAAAGTCGGTAACTAGAACCCTACTCTAAGCAAAATTACGCATGATTTGTTATCATTTTAACATAGAAAGTTAGTATTAACTTTGGGTAATCAACTTATTAATAATAAGTGTTTATCTTTTAGTTAATAAGGACTATCATAAGCAACGGGGAAACGGAATTGGTGATGCACGCATTGCATCCAACCAAAAAGTAAAAAATTTTAATTAAGAGGTAAGTAATCATATGGCATATCACACAAGTACTGAAGAACGTCCAATTGATATCGTAAACATTCCTGCGCTCGAACCAATTGTTAAAGCTAAAATGAACAAAGGTGCATTCGGTTATTTAGCCGGTGGTGCAGAAAGTGAAATTACCCTCCGCGAAAACGTAACTAGCTTTGAACATAAGAAAATATTGCCCCGGGTATTACGCAATGTTGAAAAACCTGATATGAGTACCGAACTGTTCGGCATTCATATTGATGCCCCAATCATTGCTGCTCCGATTGCCGCACACGGCTTAGTGCATGAACAAGCGGAAAAAGATACCGTCCAAGGCGTCGGTGCCGCTGGCTCAATTTTTAGCCTCTCAACGTATGGTAATGCCACCGTTGATGAAGTGGCCCAAGCAAGTCCTGACACCGCCAAGTTCTTCCAACTCTACATGAGTAAAGATGATGATTTTAATCACTGGATTCTCGATATGGCAGTTAATGATGGCTACAAGGCCATTATTTTGACGGCTGATTCAACTTTGGGTGGCTATCGTGAAAGTGATATTATGAACAATTTTGCCTTCCCACTACCAATGAAGAATCTTGCCGCCTGGGCCGCTAAGACTGCGGGACCAGATTCCGGCGAAGGTGAAGGAATTGCCGCCATTTATGCCAAAGCCAAGCAAAAGCTTTCACTTGCTGATATTAAAGCCATCAAGGATTACACGCATTTGCCAGTCATTGTTAAAGGTGTGCAATCACCACTTGATATTGAAGACTTGCTGAATGCGGGTGCCGATGGTATCTGGGTAAGTAACCACGGTGGTCGCCAAATCGACGGTGCCCCTGGTTCATTTGACACCCTTGCTGAGATTGCCGCAGTAGTTGCTAAGCGTGTGCCAGTTATCTTCGATTCTGGTGTGCGCCGCGGTCAACACATCTTCAAAGCACTCGCAAGTGGCGCAGATATCGTCGCAATTGGTCGCCCAATGCTCTGGGGCTTGAGCCTCGGTGGTGTCCAAGGTGTGACCGATGTATACAATCACTTCAAGAAAGAATTAACAATTGACATGCAACTAGCAGGTACGCAAACTATCGCTGATGTTAAAAATACCGTCCTAGCAGACGCCAAATAATACTAGCGCCAGCCCGTTAATTTATCACAAATACGGCTAACTACGCCAAAATAAAAAGGATGTTCACTCAATTTACTTGAGCGGACATCCTTTTTATTTTGGCTGACGTGGAATTGAATATAATTGACCACTACGTGCCAGTAAATTACTTGGCGCACCACGCTGGAAGCACATGTTCAAGCCAAAGTGCGGTCTTGAACAACTCGGATAAGCTGGGACTCTAAGGAATAAATTCCTAAGACTCCTCATCTTATCCTCAGCGGCGACATGTGTTTCACACATATCACCCCAGTCGTGGTGTAAAGTCTGCGACCGCCAAGCAATTTACCGGCACTTCGTTAGTTAGGCGTAATGCTCAAACTAGCGAAAAATAATTACCAATCACAGGCAGCAGCATGAAAAACCGCTGACAATAGAACCTCAGTAATTCGATGATTAAAACGTACCGAAACGACAATCCCACGTTAGAAAAAATATAGTCCATTTTGCTTATCAGTGATTATCTAGATAAATGCGGGTTGAAATGTTAATTCATGGGCAAAATCAGTAAAGACTCCATGAACACCCCAACTAAACAATTCGCTTGCCTTGTCTTGGGTGTTGACTGTCCACACATTAGTGCGAAAGCCCTGTTCCGTAAACTCTGCAACTTGGGCCGCCGTCAAAAATGCTGCGTCGGGGTGAATATATTCTGCCTGGACTGCTTGGGCGACTTCGAGCCAATTTGTTGGGATCGCATCTTCAAACAAGATGGCCGTCGCCGTTGCTGGATTCAGTGCCTTGAACTGTGCCAGTAGCTTCGGATTAAAACTCGACACAATGATTTCGCTAGCGGGGTCAATTAATTTTAATGCTTCGGTGAATTTTTGTAATAAGACACCTGCTAGGTTTTGATCATCGGAATTAAAAACCGCCTTCAATTCAAAGTTCACGTGTAAATGGTCTTGGTTGATTAATTGGATTAAATCAGTTAACGGCATAATTGTTGTCCCAGCAAAAGTCGGATTAAACCATTTACCGGCGTCTAATTGTTGAACATCGTGATAACTTAATTCATGCAAATTCCCGCGACCGTTTGTTGTCCGGTTAACACTATTGTCGTGCAATAAGACCAACTCACCATCCTTAGTAATATCAATATCGGTTTCCAACCATTGGACATCTTTTTCAGCCATCGCTGTAAATGCCGGTGCTGTATTTTCCGGTGCAATTCCAGACAAACCACGGTGTGCAATCACAATATGTTCCATAAATATTAATCCCCATTCCCATTAATTGATTAATTTGCCAAGGACGAGCATGCCCCAGACAAGCCAACATTGTTAGAATAGCGCGCTAAAATTGCGATTGCGTAAAGGTTAGTTATTAACTATGTAAATATACGTAATTGATACAGAATCACGACCAATTATTAATAATTTTCCCGTAGAGTGATGGTATTCAACCTTAAGGGGTTCGAGCATTTTTCACCGAAAATCAAAGGAACTGTCTGGGCCTTTTAAACGAAGTAATTTATGCAGCCGTTAACGCAATCAAAGGAGAAACACACATGACCATTGAATTAAAAAACATCGCGAAAGATTTTGCGACAACCAATATCCTCCATGATATTAATTTCACGATTCAGGATGGTGAATTTTTCGTGATGGTTGGACCTTCTGGTAGTGGTAAATCAACCATTTTACGGATGATTGCTGGCTTAACCGAAATTTCACAGGGCGAACTATTGATTGATGATGTCGTCGCAAATGATTTCTCACCAAAAGATCGTAATCTTTCCATGGTCTTTCAAAACTATGCGCTCTATCCCAATATGAATGTCGCCGATAATATCTTGTTTGGTTTACGGGCGCGTAAGGTCAATGCCGCCACGCAACAGTCACGCTTAACCGATGCCTTGGCCATGGTGGGTTTAACGGAATTTGCGGCGCGCTTCCCCCGCGAACTATCCGGTGGGCAACGCCAACGAGTGGCGTTAGCACGGACGATTGTTTCCAACGCTAAAATTACACTGATGGATGAACCACTATCCAATCTTGATGCCCAACTTCGTGAAAAGATGCGGACTGAGATTAAAGACTTACAACAACGTCTCGGTTTAACTGTCATTTATGTCACTCACGATCAAACCGAAGCAATGACCATGGGCGATCGCGTGATGGTCATTAATGATGGCCAAGTCCAACAAATCGGCACTCCACTAGATTTATATAACACCCCTGCCAATGAGTTTGTCGCCAAATTCTTTGGCACCCCCCAAATGAACGTCTTACGCGGTTATATGAACCCGCAACACAAATTAGAATTATCGCCTGATGGAGCCTTTCTCTTTGGCATTCGGCCCGATAGCGTGTATTTGACAGCACGCCAAACCAATGATTTAGCACTAGCTGGTCAAGTTTCGAGTTACGCCAGCCTTGGTAATGCAACATTGGTCAACGTGCAAATGGCCGACCAAGCGGTCCAATTTAAATTACAAGGGCAACACACCTTCAATCATAACCAATCACTAGTCGTCCATGTTCCGCAACATGCCGTGCATTATTTTGATGCCGCGACCGGTAGTGTCCTAACTGCAACGAAAGTAGGTTAATACAAATGGGAAATCCTGAAGCTACGCACGTACTCGAAGCACCACAAGCACAGCGCGTGATTTCAAAAAAGCAACGCCGGCTTCGTGAACATGCCCAAGCAAGTTTGTTTCTGGCACCTTCAGTAATTTTATTACTTGTGTTTGTTTTTTATCCAATTTTCAAAACGCTCTATTATAGTTTTACCACCACCAACGCTACTGGGTTACCGGTTAAATTTGTAGGGTTACAAAACTATCTGCATCTATTAAGCAATCCGTTGTTTCTTTCGAGCATTGGTACAACATTAATCTTTGTCTTGGCAACAACCGTTTTGACCATTAGCATTTCACTACTGATGGCTAATGTAGCTTTTCAAAAATTGCGCGGTTTGGGTATTTTTCGGACATTTTTTGCTTCAACCATGGGCGTTTCCGTGTCGGTTGCTTCGGTAATGTGGTTGTTTATCTTTCAACCAGCAACTGGTTTATCTGATCAAGTCCTCACCGCTTTGCACCAAACACCAATTGCGTGGCTCACCTCACCAACCTGGGCTTTAATTGCCATCATTATTTCAAGCGTGTGGCTCAACCTTGGTTTTAGCTTTTTAGTGTTATCCGGTGCGCTCCAAGGGGTTCCAACCCACTTATATGAATCAGCTGAAATTGACGGCGCAACGCCTTGGTTTAAATTTTGGCATATTACGTTACCCCTCATTTCACCCACCGTCTTCTTCGTTGCTACAGTGACGTTGATTAATGCCTTTCAAACCTTTGGGCAAGTCGATATTTTAACTAAAGGTGGCCCGAACAACGCCACAGATTTGCTCGTCTACCAAATTTATCAAGATGCATTCGTAAACTTGAATGTTGGCCAGGCCAGCACTGAATCAATCATTTTGGGTGGCATTATTGCGTTAGTAACGTTCTTGCAATTCAAATTCACAGAAAAGAAGGTCACATACCAATGAAAATCAGCCGCGGAAAACAAATTAGTAGCTACACCGCCCTCATTGTGATTGCGTTTGTTATTTTACTGCCCGTCCTTGTCGGTATTTGGCTAAGTTTCTTACCAAGTGATGCCATTATGGCTGGTAATTATTTTCACAGCCGGTTAACGCTGGTGAATTACTGGAATGCTTTTACAACCACGCCTATCGTGCATTATTTACTTAACAGCGTGTGGGTTTCAATGATTGTGATGATTGGCCAAGTGGTACTAGCTGCTCTGGCGGCTTACGCCTTTGTCTTCATCAAATTTCCGGCAAAAAACACGATTTTTTATCTCTTCATTGCGACGATGATGTTACCGTTTGAAGCCCAGTTAATTCCAAACTTCCAAACGTTACGGAATTTAGGTTGGTTGAATAACTACACTGGCTTAACGATTCCATTTCTCGCTTCAGCCTTTGGCACGTTTCTCTTACGGCAAGCTTTCTTGCAAATTCCAGCTGAATTAAAAGACGCCGCTGATTTAGAAGGCCTTGGCCATTGGCAGTTCTTCACCAAAATCGTGATTCCCTACTCGCGATTAAGTATCAACACATTGGCAGCTTACGCCTTTTTAACCACTTGGAATATGTATCTGTGGCCACTAATTACTAGTTTTAACGACAATGTTCGGACGGCCCAAATTGGTCTCAAACAGTTACAATCAATTGATACGGTTAACTCATGGGGCTTAATCATGGCCAGTGCTGTCATCATTGTCTTACCTAGTCTAATTGTGCTCTTCATCAGTCAAAAAACGTTCAAAACGGGGCTAGTTGACGGAGCCATCAAGTAATTAACTTACGCTAATGGAGGAAACCATGTTACTAAAAAACAAGAAATTCTGGATGGGTTTAGTCGTCGTCATTGGTTTAGTATTTGCCACATTAGGGGTTAGCGGTAAATTCACTACCACGAGCGCAGATGATACCCGTATCAAAATCGTCTACTGGCACTCAATGGCTGGTGCGCCACAAATCGCGCTGAACAAATTAGTGTCCCAGTACAACGCCTCACAAACTAAATACAAAATTGTTGCCGAATATCAAGGGGCGTACCCAGAATCGCTCCCGAAATATTTGAACGTCGCTAAGTCAAATGTTGCTCCAACAATTTTCCAAGCCCAAGAAATTGCGACTAGTGCCCTCATCAAAAGTGGTGCAACCGAACCAGTCCAAACTTTCGTTGATGCGGACTCAAACTACGACGTGTCCGACCTCGAACCCGGATTGGTTAAGTACTACACCGTGAATAATAAACTCCGCTCAATGCCGTTTAATTCATCGGTTCCTGTCCTCTACTACAATAAAACTTTGGTGAAAAAGCTCGGGCTCAAAGCGCTACCTGTTGATCCAAGCTATAGTGACATTACTAATTTAGCCAAAGCCATCACGCAAAAAACTAACAATAAAACCAAAGGCATGACCCTTGAAGCCTATGGTTGGCTGTTTGAAGAATTAACAGCGAATCAAAACGCCCAACTGGCAAACCATCAAAATGGTCGTGAACCAGGAAAACGCGCAACCAAACTAAACATGACGAGCCCCGCTGCGATTAAATTAATGCAATGGGCCAAAGTAAACATTGATAACAAATCCTTTGCAAATTACGGCGCCGGTTCGGTTGCTGAAACTAACCAGCTCGCCGGTTTCTTAAGCAATAAAGTTGGTATCTTCATGCAGTCATCCGCTTCAATCGGTGATATTCAAGCGGGCGCAAAATTCGATGTCGGCGTGACCTACTTGCCACACCCTGATGACACACCACGTAATGGATTACCAATTGGTGGTGCCTCACTCTGGGTCACCAAGGATAAATCAACTGAACAAAAAAATGGTGCTTGGGATTTCTTGAAATTCCTCGCAAGCCCTAAATCACAAGCGCAATGGCGCCTCGAAACTGGTTACCTTGCTACTAACAAAAAAGCAAAGGAAGATCCCAAGGTCCTAGCCGCCGTTAAAAAGAATCCCAATCTCGCCGTACCAACGCAACAACTAGAAACTAGTAAACAAAACGTCGTCACCCAAGGTTTACTCGTGCCAATCTTACCAATTGAACGCGCCAATGTTGAGGCCGCAATGCAAGCCATTTATGCTGGTGCCAATATCACAAAGTCATTAAAAGCGGCCGAAAAAGCAACCAACGAATCCTTGGCAGCTTATAATGCAGCGAATCCGTGATTAGTGGTTAGCGTTTAACAACGAATACACGGATCCGTGGTCGCCTAACCACCATTAAACATTTACAAGCAAAATAAAAAAGGATGGCAACTCAAGTTTTTGCACTTTGAAGGGCTCCAAGAAAGTTAGACAAAATCTAACTGACTTGGAGCCCTTTTATTATGGCAAAATATACAATCGAACAAAAAATTGAGATAGTGAAAGAATATCGAACTGGAAGTATTAGCCAGCGCGGATTGAGTAAGAAATATAACATTCATGATTCAGTGATAAGGCGTTGGATCAGAAAAGCAGAACTTCATGGTTTTGATTCATTAAAGCGTAAGCATCAAAGAGATTTTGATGTAATGAAAAGCTATCTATATTAGACTACATGTTAACTAATGGCTTAAGCATTACAGAAACTGCGATTAAATTCGACATTGAACCGAGTATGGTGATTCACTGGCAAACGCGATTCGATGTAGGCGGAATTGATGCGCTAAAAGCCAAGCGAGGCAGGCCTAATAAGCATATGACAAATCCTAAACCACAACCTAAATCTGAAACTGACAAGTTAATTCAAGAAAATCTAGAGTTAAAACAGCGACTTTACGTGCCGAGCCTTGCGAATGGAAAAGCAACGAATAAAGAACTTACGCAAGTAGTTGAATCGTTAAGGCATCAATTCAAACTGGAAGATTTACTTGAGTTCATAGGTTTAAATCGCAAGACATTTTACTACAATCGAGCACGTTTGAATTACGACAAATATAGTGAAGTCAAAGATCTTATTAAATGGCTTTACGCTGGTAGTGATGAAACTTATGGTTATCGCCGGATCCAAGATGAACTATTCTTATTTGGCTATGTCTCGATGATGAAACTGTCGCCCGTATTATGCGTTCAATCAAGCTAAATGCCAACGTGTTACTGGACAAAATCTGGCAAAGTTTCATCTACAAAGGAGAGCACGGAAAAGTCGCTGAGAACCTAGTTCGTCGTGACTACGTAGTTACAAGTGGGCGTAAGAGTAAGTTTGTGGTTACACAGCCGTACACCGTGTTAACCACTGATGTGACTCAAATAAATTTATTAGGTACCAAACTATATTTAGCTGCGATTATCGACATGTATAGCAAAGAAATATTGGCATATGATATTCGGACGTCACCAAATATGGCACAAGTAACCGCCTGTGTTGATCAATTACAACAAGTATTACCTGATGGCGTCCAACCAATTCTGCATAGCGACCGGGGAACACTACCAAAACCGTCTAGATGAAGTAGGTTTAATTCAAAGTATGTCTCGTAAAGGAAACTGTTTGGATAATGCGCCAATGGAAAGTTTCTTTAGCTTGGCTAAACGTGAATTCATTTGGCGAAAAGAATTCGTATCAATTGATCAATTCAAAGAAAGCTTTTCGCGATATGTCTCACAGTTCAACAACGTTCGCATCTCACGAAAAAACAAGGGCTTGACCCCTGTTGAAATTCGGAATCAAGCCCTTGCGGCATAAATATTAAATTGTCTAAGTTTTTTGGAGCCCTTCACTTGGAGTACCATCCTTTTTTGATTCTATCGTAAAATTGTCATTTCTGTTCAAGAATACTCATGCGCCACGGAATATACCTTAAGCACTAGTTCTGATCACATCACACAATCAACGATACCTGATTTGATTGAATTTACCCACCAACGAATGTTTTTCGCTAGTTTGAGTATTACCACTAACTAACGGAGTGCCGGCAAATTACTTGGCGGGCGCAGCCTTTACACCGCGACTGGGGGAATATGCGCGGAGCACATATTTCCGCTGAGGATAAGATGAGGAGTCTTAGGAATTTATTCCTTAGACTCCCAGCTTGTCCGAACCTCCCAAGACCGCACTTTGGCTTGGGAGGTTGCTTCCATCGTGGTGCGCCAAGTAATTTGCTGGCACGTAGTGGCACTTTATATTCATTCCCACATCAACCGAAAAAGAGCCGTCATTACATTTGTACTAAACAATCGCATCCCCAATAGTTGCTTTTTCATGTAACATCTTCATGATATTTTCATCAATCGTGTCACGCGTCAGCATATTGATAATTGTCACCTGTTCATTTTCCGAACCAATCCGGTGAATCCGACCTGTGCGTTGTTGCATAATCGCCGGATTCCATGACAGATCAAAATTAATTAAAACATCGAACTGTTGCGCGTTCAAACCATAGTTCCCAGCATCACTCATCAACAATATATCCCGACTATGCGCCGTGGTTTTCGATTCTTCAAGTTGCTTCGTACGATCTTGGGCCGCGACTCGCCCGTCAATCACAAATGGTTCCTGCTTAAACTCAGTCATGAAACGTTCTTTGAGAATATCAACCATTTGCACGTATTGGGTGAAGACCACGATTCGTGAATCGCTCGCCAAGAAATCACGCATTACTTCGATTAATTCTTCGACTTTAGCGGACTTTTTAGCTGCTTCAGCTAGTTTGATATAACGACTTGCCAAGCTACTATCACTATTTAGCAACAATTGTGGGTCATCGCTAATCGCTTGTTCAAGATATTGGTAGCCCAGCATAATTGCATCACTTGGGGCGTCCCCTGTTTTTTGCCGGTTATACGTTTCCATGGCCGTTTGAAATTCATCTTGCGCGTACGTGGCGTCTTTGGTGACTTGCTTATACAATGCCGCTTGGTTTTTATCCATTTCCACGTAAATATCTTTATTGATGATTTCAGGCAAGTCCTTGGCGACATCTTTTTTCATCCGGCGGAGCATCACGGGAGCTACCTGGTTCCGTAATTCATCAAGATTACGGTAACCTAATGCTAACTGCCGGCCAAATTTTTCACCGTAGACAATGTATTTTCGCCGAAATTCTTGTAGGGAACCGAGAATTTCAGGATTGATCCATTCCATCAACGCATAAAGTTCTTCTGGATTGTTTTGCATCGGTGTCCCCGTCGCAGCAAAGCGGTACTCTGAGTTTAACTGCATCATCGCAGCAAATAACTTAGACTCGCGATTTTTCATCCGGTGCGCTTCATCAGCAATCACAACATCGACAAATTCATCAACCAACGGCGCCACCGTCTCAATGTCAGTCCGGATTGTTTCGTAGTTCGCAATCAAAAACGGGGTCGGGTTGGCGGCGTTAAAAAATTCGGTATACACTTTTGCCCGTTTGGCTTTGGTACCATCAACAACGAGACTATCTAATCCGGCAAATTTAACGATTTCGCCCTGCCACTGATATTTAACCGCTGACGGCGAAACAATCAAAACTTTTTTGGCGTGACCTTGTTTAATCAGATCCACCGCGGCATACATTGTTTGGAGGGTCTTCCCAAGTCCCATCTCATCCCCAATTATGCCGCGTTTAATCCCAATGAGAAAATTAATCCCATCAACTTGGAACGGATACGGTTCCACATGGTTTTCCTTAATAAACTGTGCTTGTGGTGTAATCGTCGGGAAAACCCGCGTGTCTGTGCCCCGAATGTAATCAAGCGGTTGCGCATACGTCGTGATATTATCATATTTTTGATACCATTCTTCAAATAAATCCGCGTCAAGCGTCCACGAGTAGTCGGTTACTTGTTGACCTTTGCGTGCTTGAATTTTGGTATCGAGATAGGCTAATACCTCCCGATAGACATTGTTGGGGTTTAATCCGTTAGTTGCGATTTGTAAGTTATTTTGTGCTTTATCTAAAAATAGACTAAATGCCATTCTGCTACCCCCATTTTCTATAACAACGTATATTATACCTATTTTCGCATGTTTTCGTCCGCAAAAATAGCCAACATCCCTGTCAGCTACCAATTTGGTTATATTTCTTTGCCATATCCTGCCGCAAATCACTCAAATTGAGCATCATATAATTGGCGATATTGACCATTTAAGGCGAGTAATTGTTTATGGTTGCCTTGTTCAACAACATGGCCAGCGTCCATTACAATTATATTATCAGCATTATGCACAGTCGACAAACGGTGCGCAATCACGATTGACGTCCGTTGCTGCATCAAGTTATCCAAAGCATGTTGAATTGCTTTTTCGGATTCGTTATCTAATGCCGCTGTTGCTTCATCTAAAATAATGATTGGCGCGTCTTTTAGCAAGGCACGCGCGATTGAAATCCGTTGCTTTTGCCCGCCAGATAATTTCACACCGCGCTCACCCACTTGGGTCGTCAGTTCTTGCGGTAAGGTGTGAATGAATTCAGCAATATCAGCGAGTTGAGCTACTTCCCACACTTCCTCATCGGTTGCGTCTTGGTGGCCGTACGTAATATTATCCCGAATTGTGCCATCAATAATATTAATATCTTGCGAAACAATGGCGATGTTTTGGCGCAAGGATTCCAACTGAATCTGCTGAATTTCTACGCCGTCGTACGCAATTGACCCCCCCGATAAGTCGTACAAGCGGTCGAGTAACTTGGTAATCGTGGTTTTACCGGAACCAGAATGACCGACTAGCGCAATCGTCTGCTGAGCTGGCACCTGGAAACTAACGTCCTGGATTGCAGCGATGGTATCTTCTTTGCGGTATTCAGTATCATAAGCAAACGACACATTTTGTAACGTAATCCCCGTTTGCAAAGTTGGAAATGGTTGGGCCGTTGGACTATCAACGATTTCCCGTTTGGCCGCTAAGACCTCCATAATCCGACCGTATGAAACTAGAGCTTGTTGCAGTTGGTTTAATAACCGAGCTGCCTGAGCAACTGGATTTTGTAACATGACCACATAACTCATGTAAGCGACTAATTGCCCGACTTTCAAGCTACCCTGCATTACAAAGTATGCCCCTAGTAGCAAAATTACCGCAGTTCCAAAGTAGTTCACTAAATCAACTAATGGTGAGAAAATCGCTTGATATTTATTCGCCGTAATCGTGTACTTCTTATTCTCGTCAGCATACTCATTAAAGCGATTTTCTTCCGCATCTTCACTTGTGTAACTCTTGATTAATTCAATCTCCGTTAACGTGTTTTGCATTTGATTGGACATCTTAGCTTGCGAAGTTCGGGCTGCTTTAAATGAGTCACGAATGCGCGAACGGAAAAATCTATACAATAGGAAGATTATTGGCAAAGTCACACTCACAGCCAATGCCATTTGCCAGTTAACAATGAAGATAAAAATTAAGACGCCTACAAATGTTAGTAAATTACCAACCATCGCCAACATACTTGGGGAGATCAAGCTCTGCAAGTTATTAATATCTTGCGTCAAGCGCACCATCAAGTCCCCAGTTTTACTAGACTCGAAGAAATGTGTGTCCAACCGGATAATGTAAGCATACAAATTTTTGCGGAGGGTTGTTACTGAGTTTTGACTCAAAACACTCATTAAATAGCCGGAAACAAAATTGAATAAGCCGAGCATAATCACCGTTAATAACATTAAGCCCACCGACACAAATAATTGGTTGACGTTGCGATCGGGAATAACGGTATCAATGATATGTTGTGTGAATTGCGGAATAATAAACTGTAAGCCCGTAATTATTAGCAATGCCACAACGTTAACAACTAATAATCCTTTCCGCTGTAGGACAGTTGCAAAGACATAGCGAAACATATTACCTAGTGTTACTTCTTTTTCCATAATAAGTCCCCCATTTTAAATAAAATGCTTACTTTATGTTAACACTTTTCGCAAAGTAATGTGTGTCATCGCTCGCACTCTGTTTGTCGAGTGTTCGATATTTAATAATATATGATGGAATCCCGCGCAGTTAGACAACAAAAACTGCCTAACTTGCAATTTATGCCGAAGTCAGACAGTCTGTGGTAACGCATTATTTTTACTAAGATTATTTGCTATAAAACTTACAATTAACGTGATAGTTGAATATCCGGAACACTCAAATAACCAGTCTAGTTGTATGACGTGAGGTTGATAATTTCATCAAAGTAATCATCAAAATTTTTCGAGTGCGTCACCATGATAACCGTCTTCCCCTCCGCTGCAAACTGTCTCAGAAAGCTAAGCATTTGGCGAGCATTCGTGTCATCGAGTGAGCCAGTAGGTTCGTCAGCTAAAATTATTTTGGTGGGCTTTAACATTAATCGAGCAATTGCGACCCGCTGCTGTTCACCACCACTCAACTCGTAGGCCTTCATATTAAGATACTCTGCCGATAAGCCAACTTTCGCTAAAGTCAGCAGATAGGCCTGTTTATTTTTGTGGCGTTTATTTTTGGTGAATCGTGTTGCCAAGCTGAGATTTGTCTGGACGCTTTCGTTCAACATTAACCCATAATCTTGAAAAACGAAACTAAAGGTCGTCCGATATAAATTCCGATGTACCCGAGGCGTTAATTTTTTTAGTAGTTTGCCATCTAAATAATACTCACCCTCATCGGCCGATTCAAGTAAGCCAAGCATATTTAATAGTGTGGTTTTACCGGTACCGCTCGCGCCTTTAATAGCCGTAAAGCTACCTGCATTAAATTCATGTGAAAAGCCACTGATAATTTGATGTTTACCAAATGACTTCTCTAAATTGATTACTTCAATTTTCATCGTAATCCCCTTGTCATTTTTTTAATTGCAATCGAATATACTATGAATGTAATTATGAATTCCAATCCCGCAAACCCCAAATAATAACCAAACAACCAACTATTGTGGTACCAATTATAGCCAGCAATAATCAATATTACTACAATATTGGGCCAAACATAGTTCAATGCCATTTTTGTTCTATTCCCACCAAAAATGATTGCCAATTGTAATGTCCGTCGGCTATATTCTAAGTGACTACGTAAGAATAGTGCACTGAAAAAGTAGTATAAGCTAACCATTATTACTAGCGCAATACTACACAACCCTACGAATAAAATCTCATCACTATTAACCGAGTTTAGCCGTTCTTCAATTGGCATTGGCCCTTGAAAATACGGTTGTAATCCGATTCTTTTCACTAACTTGGTAGCTGAACCATTTTTATTAGTGAACATGTAATTATTTGAATTTCCGGTAACATCGCTGGGATACTCAGAAACGTTTTTCCGCATGTTACTAGGCGTTAAAACTCGTATTAATGGATGCCGGACAACAGTTTGTGGCAGATACACATATTTAGGATGTGGTGTCTGAATATAAATAAACCGGATCTTTTGTGCAAAAAAACCGGGTGAGTCACGTAATTCATTATCAGCGTCTGCGTTTTGTCGCATCTGATTATCGTCATCCACAACTTTTTTTAATTGATGTATTTCCCGAGTATACGCACTTGGTACCAACTCAATCATATCTTTTTCAGTCGCGCTAATTTTGACGCGGTCACCTTCCAAGTCATAAATTGGCGTCATCGTTAAGTAATTTGATGAGACAGTAATTTCATTTTCTAATTCCCTAATAGAAAACTTAGTTGTTTCCGGATGATAATTCATTTGTGCAACCGCATCACTTGCTTCTAAAATCATTAAATCATTTTCACGGAATAAGTTTTGAAAATAGACATTCATTTGCCTGATATGCTTCAATTTAACTTTGCGGTTTGTTTCATCTAAAGAATAATCCGTACCTGGGCCTGTATGGCTGGATAATGGTGTTATAAATCTTGCTTGTTTATATTTTATAATTGACTGTTGATATGGCATTGCTTTCAACACATCGAGCGTTTCAGCTAAAACATTCTGTGCCAAAATCAATAATATAAACGTCACAACAACTTTTCCAACTAAACTGGCACCATTCAAAATCTGCGCCTGATCATTCCTTTTTATTTGACTTGGTGAAAATTTTGACATGACCAAAAGGAGACCAAATCCAACTATGCTAATAATTGTTGTTAGAAGGACCAATGCCATTGCTGACAGCCACACCCAAAGCAACGGATAAATAATTGAGAATCGAATGACTGAATACGTAACCGTTATGCCGGTGATAATAACTGTGCTAATTACCAGTGCCTTAATACTTTTCAGAATAGTTTCTTTAAAGATTTGCATTTTACTGAATCCAAAAAGTAATTTTAATGCCTTTTCCCGACTGGTTGCCAAATAGTCAAACCACATACACATTGTTAAGGTAGCCAGCGCGACGCTTAATAATACCAAAAAAACATTCTCAATCGGTGCCCTTGTTGCAATCAACCTATTCCTGTTGAGCGCTAAATTCGGTATATTCAAGCCTTGCGACAGTTCATTTTCAATTGCTTCGACATTTTTTTGATTTGAACCAATAATCTGAATCGTATATTGCCCTGCCACTGATTTTTGTTGTTCTAACGATTCTGTTTTAACTACATTGTGTAATAGCCACTGCTTGCCTTGCCCTTCAATCAGGAACGGTTCATTGTTGGCACGTGAAACATCATCGTTAAACACGCCAACAAAAATTTTATCACCATTACTAGTCCATTTTTCTTGAAAAACATTAACTTTGTACTTATGCTTTATTTCATTCAGAATGGCACTAAATTGTTTTTTTGACGTTTCAAAAATCCGTTGGCTCATCATATAACTGTTCTTATTTCTAGCTGCTGAATCAATTTTTATATATTGCCGTTCCGAAAAAATGGAAAAGCAAATAAAAAAAGAAAGCAACGACACAAATGTAAAGACAATTGGATAAATCTTTTTCACTAGTCTACGCTTTCCTCATTTATTGATAGGCATAACACACTATTGTGTTACAAGAACAGCTTAACAACATCTCAATTTTTGCGTGAACACACAGAGCAACGCTAATGTAGAAAGCTACTATAATGTATGAGCTGCTGAAATATATCGGAAAGTTATAAGTGCTATAATGTATGAAATTTTTCACTTCAATACGTGAAAAATGTAATGCTGACGGCAAATAAATAGCTCGATTCTCCTGTTAAAAGTAGAAATCGAGCTATTTTTTCCTTTTTTTGATTTTGTTATTCCACTAACCTGCGGAATTATCGTCTCCGTATTTTCCATCATCCAATTTCTGAAGTTCTACTGGTTCTCGATGTTGTTTTTTCATGTAAATGCGCCAACGCCATATTAACTAACTGGCGGCGACTGTCAATTCGTGGATCAGATAAGGGCACAAATTCGGCAGCAATAACTTCACTCGCTTGTAGCGTCAAATCTAGTGCTTTTGCGGAGGTCTGGATAGCAAACCAGGACGCAATCCGCGCATCAGTAGGTTTACGCTCAGTTAACGTTGTAAACACATTATTCAAATCAACAGTAACAGCTAACCCGATTTCCTCCAACACTTCGCGGTGCATCGCTTTTAGTAAAGTTTCGCCCGCAAGAACGCTGCCTCCAGTCTCACTAGTCCATTCACCTGGACGCACAAGTTTCTGAAATGAACGTTGTTGCACTAAAATATTTTCGTAATCATCAATAATCACAGCTTCAACAATGCGATGAAAATCACCGACGGGTAACAATGTCCCACGCGTACTAGTGCGCCCAGTTGCGTTCCCCGCGCTATCGAAAATGTCCCACAGTTCGCCAATTTTATCAGCTGGTTCTTCTGGCATATGTCACCGTCTCCTCTCATTTGTTCATCAAGAAGACGCATCCCCTCGTGTACTTATTCCCTAGTCTAGCATGTGAATATGAACTTGCTTAGAATATAGTATGTGTTTTGACTGATGACGTCAGACCGAATGGACCCACTTCAACAAAGTGCTAAGTTGCTTAATAATGGCAAAGATACATTGATCAGCTCCAAGATATGGCGCTTACCCCCTTAATGTGATGAGGGGTTGATGATCTGCCGGCCAACTAACTGGCAGTGCGCGGTAGACCCGCAGTGCTTGTGCATTGGCCGTATCAAACTCGCCGCTGATTGCTTGGTACCCAGCGCCCTTAAGCCTGATAAATAACGTATTAACTAGCTGAGTCAGCATTTTAGGGTTGTCAGCGCAAAGCCATCCAATTTCAACCGCGTGATGTGTTGCATGAAATAGCGTAATGTAACCCGCTACTTCTTCAAAATCATCAAAATAAAAAATACTATCATCATGGGCAAAATCATCCGCATTAAATGTCGCATTAGCAACATCTGCCGGTGTCATTTCGGCTGGATTTTCCAGGTGTACATGTAAATAATCAGTCCGCATCCGCCCAATAACTGCTTTGCGTTGTGCCTCAGTTAATTCATTTGCGGATTTAACCCGCAAGCGCTGATTGCCATCGAGTATCATTGTTTGGACATTACTAAGCGTTGACATATAAGTTTTGCTGATAATTTTGAACTTTAGTGCGGTCAATTTTTTAACCAATTTGGAGTCATACGTCTTGACAAGTAATGGTAACTTAGTCGCCGCTCTAATTTGCTTGAGTTCAGCCTTTAAATCACCACTAAAGTCGCGCGAAATATGCACATTAAGACTATGTGGGTGGATTCGATTTGTTGATGTGCTTAGTGATTTCATCGCCGTACCCTCTTTTCTATTACCTTGATTGTACCATTTCTCATTATACTTTAATAAACACATTTATTATTCGTTTCTGACTGCCAATTACGCCAAAAAAGGGCTAAAATTTTTCTAGCGTAGAATTTGGCTATGTGTCTCAGCTCCATTCCCACTACGAGGCTGGAACCAGTCTGGACACCGTGATGGAAGACAAGCATTTGAAGCCACAGTGCGGTCTTCAAATGTTTGCGAAGCTTGGTTCGCTAACGCGGTAACCATCTTCACAAATCCATAATCAGTAACCAAACCCGTTACTGATTATGCCATCACGGTGCGAGCTAAATTCCACGTCAGACGAAATAGCGCCAAAAAAGGAATCCAACCCAGTTAATGGTCGAATTCCTTTTCATGCGTTTATATTAATCTTCAAAACCGTCAGTTGTCATTGATTGTTCAAACAACCCACGGACATCAGCTGGTGTCATTGCAACATACGCACCAGTCGCAAGATTGCCGACTTTAACAGCGCTTGCCGCCATCACATCAAAGTGCTTATCATCAGTAATATCAACGCCAGGTAAAGTTGTTGGTACCTCCAATGACTTCACCCAGTCGTAAGTCTTTTGAATCGCAAGTTCTGCGACAACTTGGTCATTGTCGTTGTTAATTCCCCAGACATTCCGGCCAAATTCAGCAAACCGTGGCAAAGTTTCGGCACTCAAAACAAATTTCATCCACCGCGGGGTCAAGATACCAAGCCCAACTCCGTGAGTGATGTCGTAATACGCTGAAAGTTCGTGTTCAATTGGGTGAACTGTCCAACCATTTTCGTTACCAACCCGTACCCAGCCGTTCAAAGCTTGCGTTGAAGCCCACATTAAGTTAGCCCGCGCATCGTAATTTTCAGGATCTTGCAAGGCAATTGGCGCCCACTTAATTACTGAACGATAGATACCTTCCATTTGGCCACGCGTAATATCAATATTTTCAGCCTTATCGAAGTATTGTTCCGTTAAGTGTGAAAAGATATCAATTGAGCCGGCAGCAGTTTGCCACTTGGATACTGAGTAAGTCAGTGTGGGATCAAGGAATGAAACGGCTGGCGTATTTGGGCCGAAGCTACCAAGCTTTTGGTTAGTTTCCGGATTAGAAATAACTGAACCAGCATTCATTTCCGTCCCAGTTGCTGAAAGTGTCAAAATATCAACAATTGGTAATTGGTTGATGCTGTGTCGCTTGCTTGGATCAAGCACTAAATCCCATGGATCAGCGTCGTAAAATTTGGCTGAACCAATAACCTTCGACGCATCAATTACTGACCCACCACCAACCGCTAAAATGACATCAATATCATTTTCCTTGACGAGCTTTTGACCTGCACGCACAGAATCAATCTTTGGATTAGGTTCAATCCCAGACAATTCAGTAACATTCAAGCCATCAAGTGCCTTCAAGACCCGTTCGTACAAGCCAGACTTCTTGATTGAACCACCACCATAAGTTAACAAGACGTTGTTCCCAAATTGTGCAATTACTTCGTGTAATTCACTATCAATTCGTCCTTCACCAAAACGAATATCAGTTGTGTTTTTAAATTTAAAATTAAGCATGTTTGCCTCCATCTTTCATTACCGTAGTACTAACACGGATTGTGCTAATGTAAAACCGAATAGTTCTGATAAGAGTAGCATAATATCTACTTGCAAATTGTACAGCGGATAGCGATTTTATACAACGCATTTATGTAAGCGCTGTACTCACCTATTTCGCATTTTCCATCATCGCAGTCCATTCATCACGCCGAACTTCATAAAATCCCAATACTGGTTTCGCCAGTACCGAACTTGTCGAATCCCAATTACTTCAGTACCGCCCAATAAGTATTCAATGGCACATTGGCACCATGAATCAACGCAACTTGATCCACGAAAAACTGTGCCAGCACCGGAGTTACACCTCGAGCCACCAATTTTTCTAGTGTGAAAGCGTATTTAACATACCCAACTTCCCAATCCGCATCTTGCATTGTCGTCGAATCAATTGCGCCATCATTCACGAGTTGCAACGCTAATTTGTCGGTAATTTGGGCAATGTGGTGTTTTGTCACAAGTGTCCGAATATTAGCCTCATGTTCAGGCATAAACGCACTCAATTGGCCTTGGACATTAGCAGCGATATAGTGATTTTGTTGCCGCGCATCCGTGATTTCCAAGTCCCATTCTGCATACAAAATGGTATCCGCCAACTCACGAACTACCGCAAAAGTTGCCGCTAGCTGTGCAATATCATCAAAATACCATGACGAGTGGGCAAATACGACCTTGTCAAAATGCTGAATTGGCAAAAATTCAGTACCTGCCAAAATATCTCTATTGAAATACGCATCAACACGACTGCATAATTCAGATTGTTTTAAATAATCAATTGCTTGCCCTAATGTAAATGGCGCACCGTAATCTGCACCAGCAATATCAACACCAACAACATGCCCAGTTTCACCAACTGCATACGCCAGTGCCGCCAACATATCGCCTTGCCCAGAACCAATTTCTAAAATTTTATCGCCTGGCTTAATATCCCACTGTGCAATTAACTCTAAACGGTGGGCCGTTTGTGTATCTTGAATTGTCGTATCATCATCGTGGAGCATATTACTGACGATATAATCGACGATTTGTTTATCTGTCATTTTTCTTCACTTTCTTGTTTTCACTATAATCACGAGTAATTGTTGTATCCCCCGTTTTGGGGTAAACAGTGTAAATTCATTCGAAACACCATTTACTAAAACAGTGGCTAACCGTAATTCTCATCACGGTGGTCGTCAAGTACATTTTTTGAACTCCAAGTTCACTGTTTACTTTTTCGGATAATCATCCAACCATATTTTAACATTTCATGAGAGTTTTTCACATTCAATTTTAACCAATAGCAAAAAACACGCTTCTATCAGTTCGGATAGAAGCGTGCTTTTTCGAGCCTGGGATTGTCGTTTCCGTACTTTTGTTTAAGAATACGCACGTACCACGGAATATATCTTAGTCGCTAGTTTATTCAATCCCTCGTATCATATATAGTGCTCAATACAGTGACCCAATTAATCCAAATCAACTGTCCCTTGTAATTCATACATATCGCGGTAACGCCCATTCAACGCCAACAATTCTTCATGCGTACCCCGTTCAACGACCTCGCCTTGATCCAACACTAAAATTAGTTCGGCATCTTTAATCGTTGAGAGCCGGTGCGCAATCGCAATCGTTGTTCGATTGGCCCGCATTTTCTCGAGTGACGTTTGAATGATGGTTTCCGTTTCGGTATCAACATTGGCCGTTGCTTCATCCAACACCAAAATCTTGGGATTGGTGACGACCGTGCGGGCAAAGTTCAGCAACTGTTTTTCACCAGCTGAGAACGTCGCTCCGTGTTCAATCACAGGTTCGTGATATTTGCCCGGTAGCTCATCGATAAAACGTGCTTCAACAAATTCTGCCGCTGCTTGCACTTGCTCATCAGTAATATCCGAATTAAACATGCGAATATTAGAGGCCACATCGCCATAAAACATGAACGATTCTTGTAAAACTAGTCCCATTTTTTTACGAATTTCTGCAATTGGATATTCTCGAATATCTTGGTCATCAATCAAGATTTGCCCTTCTTGGAATTCATAAAAACGCAAGAGCGCATTAATTGTTGAACTTTTGCCGGAACCGGTATGCCCAACTAGCCCGACCGTTTGACCTGGTTCAGCCACAAACGACAAATGCTTCAAAACTGGATGCACGCCATCATATGAAAAAGTTACATCACGAAACTCAATCTTCCCATTGGTGATTTCACCATGTGCATCGGGTGCTTGTTTGGGCGCATATTCATCATTCGCCAAAATTTTTAACACCCGTGTCCCCGCAACTGAACCATCCTGGAATGTTGAAAGTTGTTCCATGACTTCATTAATTGGATTATAAAATGTTTCCAAGTATGAGACAAAGGCATAAACTGTCCCTGCCGCTACAATCGCACCAGTATTAGCTTGTAGACCAAACATCCATAAAATAATAACAATCCCCAGCCCATAAAACACATCAATTAACGGGTTTAGCAGTAATGATTCTGTTTTAATCATTTTGATCCGCGCATTCCGGTATTCATCATTAATTTGGGCAAATTCAGTCTGCATTCGCTCTTCTTGTCGGAATTCTTGAATGACTTCAATCCCTGTCACTGATTCAGCGATTTTGGCGTTTAATTGGGAAAGTTTCTCCCGCATTCCACCATAAACCCGCGAGCTGATGCGTTGATAATAGTAAACCGCACCGAGGAGAATTGGTACAAAAATCAACATGGCGAGGGCGATTTGATGATTAGTGACAAACATCGCATAAAACGACGTCACCATTGCAAACCCACCCATTATCATCAACATGAACAAATACCAGACTTGGAAAATCGCTTGCGTATCATTCGTCACCCGCGACAAAATTGAACCGGCCGGCGTTTGATCAAAATACCGCATCCCAAGTTTATGAATATGTTCATAGAGCTTTTCACGCATATGAATTTCAACATACGTTCCACCCAACCCATACAAATATTGCTGAGCAAACTGAAAAATTGCTTTGAGCAATGTCATGCCAAAGTAAATCGCTGCAAACATAATCAACGTTTTAAACTCCGTCGAAGCTTTACTCAAGTGATTATTCATAAAGTCTTGCAGAATTCGCGGTAGTAAAACATTAATAATCGAAACTAGGCCGATGAAGATAATCCCAGCAACGAAATACCATTTGAATGGTTTTAAGAATGGGAATAGCCCTTTAATGACGTTAGCTTGGTCCTTTAAAGTCATGCGCTTAGCCCAAATTGATTGGTTTTCATCTTCCATTATTCTCCTCCTTCCAGCTTAATTTCGAGTTGTTGGCGGTGATACATGTCGGCATACCAGCCTTCAACCTTGAGTAACGTATGATGAGTTCCCCGTTCGCTAACTTCACCATGGTCAAAAACAAGGATATTTTCCGCTTGCATCACAGAGCTAATACGGTGAGCGGCAATAATCGTAGTTTTATTGGCGCGTTCTGCTTTCAGCGTTGCAAGAATGGCCGTTTCAGTCCGTGCATCAACAGCCGATAAGGCATCATCAAGTATCAAAACTTCCGGATCAATAATTAATGCCCGCGCAATCGCCAACCGTTGGCGTTGACCACCGGATAAACTAATCCCATGTTCACCAACTTCCGTATCATAACCTTTTGGTAACAACAGAATATCGTCATGCAAAGCAGCTTTTTTTGCAGCGGCAATCACTGCTTCATCCGAAATCTGCGGGCTTGCAAAACGAATATTTTCCCGAATTGTTGTGCTAAACAAGAAATTTTCTTGGGGTACGTAACCTAACGCTGGCAGATAACTGTCCAGTGCATAGTGCTTAATATCCGTCCCTGCAATCGTAATCGCACCTTGATAGTCATCAAATTGCCGTAGTAACAATTTCATCAAAGTTGATTTCCCAGCACCAACCCGGCCAACTAAACCTAATGTTTCGCCAGCCTTAACAGTTACATGCACATTCTTGAGGGCGGGTTGTTCATCAGCTTCATCAGGATACGTGAAGTTTTCAATATCGATGATTAAATCACCATGGGGTTCAGCATGTAAACCGCTTGGATCATCAAGAATCGACGTTTTTTCATTCAAGACTTCCATTACCCGATCATACGAAGCATGCCCGCGTTCAATAATATTAAATAAACGCCCAATCGCAAACATCGGCCAAATCAACATTGAGATATACGCAATGAATGACACCAACTGCCCAATATTAATCACATGGTGTAAAACCATCCAGCCACCATAAATAATCGTAACAACGTACGCTAATACAATAATCATTGATGTAAATGGATCATACAGCGCCGCCACAAACTCAACGCGCTTGTAGGCCGTTAGTAGTTTACGATTTTGTTTGGTCATATCAGCGAGATCTGCTTGTTCTTGACCAAGCGTCTTGATAGCTTTCATACCCGACAAAGACTCTTGAACTTTGTTATTCAAAGTCGAAAATTCATCTTGTTGCGCACCAAATGCACTGTGCATCTTCCGCCCGAGCTGCATTGACATCACAGCCAACAATGGAAACGGCAAGATGGCAATCAACGTTAAGCGCCAATCAACCACAATCATCATCGTAATAATTGTGACCGTTCCACCAATAATCGAATCAGCGAACGTTAAAATCCCGCTACCAGCAACGTTGCGGACTTGGTTCAAGTCATTAGTCGCACGCGCCATCAAATCACCAGTCCGATACTTATGGTAAAACTGTTCGTCCATGGTCATAAAATGTGCATACAAACGCTTCCGCAAGATTTTTTCTAAAATCGTAGCACCACCCCAGATATGTGTCGCCCACAAATAACGGAAAAAGTATAACAAGAGCGCATCCACCACCAAGATCAGTAAAATTCCGGTTAATTTACTAATTGTTAGTTGGTGTGCAACAAGCAAGTTAACCGTGTAACCAATAAAAAATGGCGGTAACATGTTCAACAACGCGGTCATTAATAAATCCAAAACACCGCGAATGTAATTATTGCGTTGGTCCTTGAAAAACCAACCTAGTTTTCTAAATATATCCATCTTAGGCACCTTTCCTAATATTTAGCTTTCTGTAACTTTAATAATAATTTCAGAAACAAATAATATTCTCATGTAAACTAAAATTATACTACAAAACTCTCATAATTCGGTTGTATATTCACATAATATTAAATAATCACCGAATTTTTTCTAATAAAGTGGTACTTTTTCTAATCCCCCCCTCGCTAAGGCGGAAAAAAAACACAATTAATATACAAGTAACCAAAAAAACAGCCCAATCCCTATAATCTCAAGGGATTGAGCTGTTTTAAAATCGATATTTTCCTATCCACAGCAAGTTTCTAGTCGGGACTGGCGAATATCCTATTTGTGAACGTCTTGGATATAACTATTCATCATCCACGTTCACAACATTCAATGGCTGAATCAAACATTTTTCAACGTTGACCAGTGTTTCAAAACACCATAACAACTCCCGATTTTGTTCACTGAAGCTTAACACTTGGATGTTAGCAGCGTCTTCGCATACATTGATAACCCGGCCAATGAACGCTTGGGGAATCTTCTCTGATTCACGACAACGCACCAGCATGCCGGTTTCTATATTATGCATTTTATCACGCCCTTCCATGTTAAGTCTGAATACAATGATACTCAATAAGAATGAATGGTTAGCGAACAAAGTGTGAATTTTTTAAACTAAATTAGTGAGCGAAATATTGGCGTTGTTCAGCTTGCAGACCGCCTAAGACAAAATGCGCCGAATCATCACTAACATCTAATTCCAAATCAGTACCATCAATGGGCAAGCTTTTATTAAAAATCGCTTCGTATTCAGCAATGGATACGCGTTGGCGTTTTTCAAACAAAGCACCAAAGTCGGTCTTCAAACCGGCTTTGTAATTAGGTTGCAGGATTCCTGAGTAAAATTCACCCTCAGCACCTGAACCATAACTGAACAAACCAAGACGATCGCCCGCTTGCAAATCCGTTGAATTACTTAGCAACGAAATTAAGCTTAAGTATAGCGAACCAGTATATAGGTTCCCGATACGTTTATTATAAACCCGGCTCGCTTCAAATTCCTCTAATAAGTCCGTTTGTTTACTTTCATCAGCTTCCGGCAAAATTTCTCGCAAACCTTTTAAGCCCATTTTCGTAAATGGCAAATGGAAAGCAAATGCCTTGAAATCATTAATCGAGTTGCCAGTAACTTCACGATAGCGATCCCACACTTCTTTGAAAAAGTCTTCGTAGATATTCGCTGAGTAGTGCCCATCAACTAAGGCCTCTGTCCGATAAACTGGCCGCCAAAAATCCATAATATCAGCACTCATGTATTGGCTATCATCATTCAGAGCCAATATTTGGGGATTTTCACTAACAATCATTGCCACGGCACCACCACCTTGCGTTACTTCACCGGCAGTTTCCAAGCCATAACGCGCAATATCAGCCGCAATAATTAACGCTTTTTTACCAGGATGGGCGGCAATGTAGTCACGCGCCATCATCAAGCCAGCAGTTCCCGCATAACAAGCTTGCTTCATTTCAATTGTTCGCGCATAGCGATTTAAATTAAGTAGTCGTTGCACGTAAATAGCCGCAGACTTTGAGTTATCAACGCCTGACTCGGTACCAAAAATCACCAAATCAATTGCGTCACGATTACTGTCATCAACCACTTGTTCGGCAGCATTTGCGCCCATGGTAACAACATCTTGCGTTACTGGAATCACGGCTTGTTCCGTTTGGCCAATCCCAATCAAAAACTTACCTGGTTCTTGGTTCCGTGCGTGCGCCAAGTCAACCATATCAACATATTTATCCGAGGTGGCAAACGCCATTTGATCAATCCCAATTAACATTATTTTGGATCTCCTTCATCGCTCAGTTATTTTCAGAGACTGCCCAAGCACCACGCACTATATCCTTAAAGCGTGATTGGACAGTTCCACAAGCATTATTCTTGCTTACATTTTATCATAATAATAAGAAATCACATAATTGGAACCAAGCATTTAACCTGTCGGCGTCATCACGTTGCCAGAATTCCAACGGTTTTCAGCAACCACTTTTTGTATCGACGAGCTAGCCGCCAATTTTGTCAAATAATAAGTGTCAAATCAACTAAAAAAGGTTGGTATCTGAACACTCCAACCTTGATCAAATTCGATTCTAATTGTTCTAGCGTGGGTTCCCTATTTCTGTACTTTTGTTTAAGAGTACTCACGCATCACGAACTGTGTCCAAATTATGCTTCTAAATTAACTTTAATTGTATTGATTGATTCGAGCACGCGCTCATCACTAGTCAAATCATAAACCAATTGCAATACTTCTAAAGCTAAGGCCAATTCTTGATTTTGCACCGCTGATTTTGCAACACCCATGGCAATGGCGATCACATCAGTACTTGGTCCCACTTGAATACCGGCATCCTCAACCATTTGCCACCATTCCGTTGATTCATCACCAAGTGAAACGTCAGGGTTGACCGCTTGTAATTGATCCAGTTCATGCATGATTTTTTCGTCATCCTGGAAACGTAAGCTCAATTCTAATAACGCGATTCCCATACCAACAACACCTTGATCCAAATATAATTTAGCCATTTCATGGTATGTTTGCGCGATTTGAGCCGGCATGTAAGCCAAAATCAACCCATCATTTAACGTCTTGCGCGCATGCTCATTGTGCCCTTCGAGCTTATCAATGTTGGCAATTCCAAAAATTGCGATGAATTGGAATGGATTGATTTTCAAAGCGGTCGCAAAGGCGTCTTTAGCTTCCGTGAATTGACCAAGCACCATATACGCTTGCCCAATTGTCGTGAAAATTGCCGAAAAATCAATTGGCATAAAGCGCACAGTCTTAGTTGGTTGATAAAAGTTTTGAAATAGAATTTGTTCAAATCCAGCATCCAAATAATGATATTCACTATCTGCATCATCGTTATAAAAGCCGTCATTGTACAGCTTAATTGCTGGTGTCAAAGCGGTAATCACTTCTTCATATTTGCCAGCTTGTGTGAGCTGAATGGCAGTATTTAAAATTGGTTGAATTTGATCTGTAGGAGTCTCCATACTTTAGCACCTCTTCTTACTTATTGTTAGTACAAGTGTACCATTTCATTCCCTTTGATGAAAGTGTCACGCGGATGAATGTGTGCTTTTTTAATATTCACTGGCTCGCATTAAAGTGGTTATATTTTTTTCTAGCGTGGGATTGTCGTTTCTGTCCTTTTCAATCACAGAATTACTTTGGTGTCATTGTCAGTGTTGGTTTTTCCATGCTACCGTGGCCTGTGGTTGGTAACTGGATTTCGCTAGCTTGAGCATTATTCCTAACTAACGAAGTGCCTGTAAATTACTTGGCGGGCGCAGCCTTTACACCGCGACTGGGGGAATATGTGTGCAGCACATATTTCCGCTGAAGGTAAGATGAGGATTCTTAGGAATTTATTCCTTAGAATCCCAGCTTATCCGAGTTGTTCAAGACCGCACTTTGGCTTGAACATGTGCTTCCAGCGTGGTGCGCCAAGTAATTTACTGGCATGCAGTGGCCAATATTATTCAGTCCCACGTCAGAAGAAATAGAACTTAAAATTCCCTATAAAGCAAAAAATCCGCGAGCACTTAAACTCAAACGGATTTCTCAAACATTAATGTTGGCTGTTTTGTAGGAGGACAACACAATCAATATTAACGGCAACCTTTTTTCATGATAGTTGGTACAGATTCTGGGTAGAAATTGTCGATTTTGATAGTTTCACCCTCTTCAATATCATTTAATGCTTGGCCGATACGGGCCTTTAAAACAAGGAGTTCTTCTTTTGTCGCGTAGTCGGTAATGAAACGTTCTGCGTTTGCCCGTAAGGCTAGAGTACTTTTTGCGCTTGTCGTCATTTATTAATTATCTCGCTTTCTATTTAAGTGAATAACTCAATTATAAAGTAAGCGCTTACATTATGCAATAGCAAAAAAGGAAGTGGGCCACAACTTTTACCCTACTTCCTTCTCAAATCGCCTATTCAGCTAATTCATCTTTAATCCAAGTAACTGCCAATGCGCCAGAACCTAGGTGTGTACCAATGACTGGGCCAAGCTCAGCAAGTTCAATTGGCATTGCCGGATATTTCATTTGTAATTCGTTAAACCACGTCTGACCAGCTTCTAAATCGTTAGCATGGTATACCGTGACCCGAATTGGATAATCAATTTTCGCATAGGCTTCAGCAAATAATTCTTCCACCCGGGCTTTAGCCTTCTTCATTGAACGAACTTTTTCAAAAGCGACAATTTCATGCGTCTTATCGTCAAAAGTCAGCAAAGGCTTAATCTTCAACACAGAACCAATGAAGGCGCCGGCATTAGACAAGCGACCGCCACGAACAAGATTTTGTAAATCATCAACGACAAACAATTCGCCAGTGGTTGCCCGCAAAGCGTCAAGCTCGGTAATGATTTGTTCGGGGCTATATTCTTCAGAGTTAGCCATACGTGCAGCTTGCAGCGCCATTTGCCCCATCAAGCGCACCGTGATTTGACTGTCATAGCCATACACTTTGACGCCTTCAATCTCATTAGCAACATTAGCAACCGTATTTGAAAAGCCAGAAATTGTTGAAGCCAAATGAATTGAAATAATCGCTTCATAGCCGGCGTCACGTAAATTTTCATAAACTTCGATTAACTCGCCCACAGCTGGTTGTGAAGTTGATGGGAATGAAGCTGAAGTTTTGAGCATTTCATAATACTCATGATTTGATACATCAACGCCTTCGTTATAGACCTTTCCGTCCATAATTACTGGAATTGGGATAATCGTAATGTGATTATCGGCAATTTCTTGGGCAGTCAAATAGCTCGTGCTATCGGTAACTACTGCAATTTTCATTACAATCGTCCTTCTCTCTCAATTAATAATAGGCAATAGTGTAACATAATTCTCTGCATGACTAAATGAAATTAATGCATTTTACTTTTTATAATTCAGTAACTCGGGTCATTGATTTTTCCAAACGGTTTAAAAGAATCCGCAACATGTTAACTTCTTCATTTGACCATTTATCGAAAATCGTATCTTCGAGGTTTTTATATTCACCATTAATATTAGTGACCGCATCAGAACCAGTTGTCAAAACTGTGTAAACTAACTGACGATGATCGCGTCCAGTTGCAACTTTGTCGACATACTCCTTCGCCAAAATGCTCTTTAATTGGCGTGATAACGTTGACGTATCTAAGCCAGTTTCGGCTGATAACTTGTCTTGCGTATCGAAACCTTCCATCATCGTACTCAATAATTGCCATTCCGCAATCGTCAAACCGTATTTTTTGGTAATCTTCATCAACGCTGCTTTTTGAATTTTTTCAGCATCGCGTAAAGCTTCTAAACTTGATTTCATTTTTATTTATCTCCGCTCTTGTATGTTCGATTGCTTTCACCATTTGAACGCCCCACATCGCTTCGTTCAAATTAGTTCTAGCAAATACACCTTGATTATTTATCTACAAATTGCATTGTACAATAATATCAATATATTAAGCAATCCTTTTATTTCTTGTTATATCAAAGTTCTTACAAATTTCGTTTTTGTTATAGGCATATGAGGACTAAAATCGCTCATAATTCGTAAAGTAAGAACAGCAAATTCTGGCGGCTTAGGTCGTCAAAAAAAGTCGCACTGAAACAAAACTTGCTGTATAAACCCATAACCTTGAATAACATACAAACCGTGTATTTTCCCAAAATGTGCAACCACTACTACGCTACGCAAACACAAAACGCCACCATTATATTCAGATGTGACTTTTGTATAATACTATTCTTACTTTTTCTCGGTAATAATACTGTATAATAGAATAGGTATAGCTACATGTAACACTGACACCGCTAGGCAGCTGTAATGATTTATAGTCATTCGATCAGAGTGCGATTTATTACACGCCCAATCGTGTCACAATATTTATATAAAAAATGAATGGAGGACATTCCACATGAGCTTTGACGGTATGTTCACACACGCCATGGTCGGCGAATTAAATAGTAAGCTGGCCGGTGGTCGTATTACCAAGATTCACCAACCATATCCAAACGAAATTATCCTAGTTGTCCGTGCTAATGGGAAGAATCACCCATTGCTGCTTTCAGCACACCCAACGTTTGCCCGCGCCCAAATTACGGACATTCCCTATGCTAATCCAGCTACCCCACCCAACTTTGCGATGATGTTGCGTAAACACTTAGAAGGTGCCCGCTTAGATCGCATTGAACAAGTCGAAAATGACCGGATTATTCGTTTATTTGTGCAAACACACGATGAATTAGGTGATATTGAAAATATCGTTTTGATCCTTGAAATGATGGGTCGGCACTCGAATTTGTTCTTGGTTAATGAAAAATCAAACAAGATTGTTGAATTGATTAAGCACGTTTCAGCTGACCAAAACCGGGTTCGTTCGCTTTACCCAGGTGCCCAATACATTGCGCCACCAAAACAAAATTTAACTAATCCATATGAATCATTAAATGGTTTAGCTAATTTGATTTTGGATATTCCTGATCAAAAGGAACTCGCTAAGGAAATCCAAGGTCATTTCCAAGGATTTGCGTTTGACTCAGCTCAAGAATTAGCTGCCGCGGTCCACGAAGACGGCGACGCAATGAAGCACGCCCAAAATTGGCTACAAAAGTTTGACACGCCACAACCAACCTTAACGGAAATTGGCAATAACAAAACTGCTTACACACCCTTCCCATGGTTAACGGTGACTGGACCACAACAAACCTTTGCCTCACTTGGTGAATTGCTCGATTTCTACTTCGCTGATAAAGCAGAACGTGATCGGGTGCAACAACAAGCCGGATCCGTTATCCGTGTTGTCCGCAACGAAATTAAGAAAAACAAGACCAAATTAAAGAAGCTCCACCAATCATTGGATGAATCAGCCCATGCTGATGAATTCAAAGTGAAAGGTGAATTGCTGACGACGTATTTGTACCAAGTTGAGCGCGGTATGACTGAAATCACGTTACCAAACTACTACGAAGATGAAAAGCCCATGAAGATTGCCTTGAGTAACCAAATCGGCCCATCACAAAACGCCCAAAAGTACTTTACCCGCTATAATAAATTGAAAAAAGCCGTGGCCTTCGTCGACGAACAAATTGCTTTGGCTGAAGATGAACTGGCCTACTTAGAAAACATCATGGCGCAGATCGAAATCGCGAGTCCTAAAGACATTAACGAAATTAAGCTTGAATTAATTGCTGAAGGCTACATTCGTAATAAGTCAAAGAACAAGAAGGCCAAGATTCAAATCTCGAAGCCTGAAAAATTCTGGGCAACTGACGGCACGGAAATTGAAGTCGGTAAGAACAACTTGCAAAATGATAAATTAAGCTTGAAAACCGCTGCCCGGACCGACATTTGGCTACACGTGCAAAAGTTACCAGGCTCACACGTCATTATTCACGACAGTAACCCGAGTGAAGCAACAATCATGGAGGCTGCTAATCTGGCAGCATATTTCTCCAAAGCACGTGAATCAGCTAACGTACCCGTTGATTACTTACAAACTCGACGACTTCGGAAACCCAATGGTGCTAAACCTGGTTTCGTTATTTTTGAAGGTCAAACAACAGTCTATGTCACACCAAGTTTGAACTTAGTTAATAAAATGCGTACCAAGCCAGCGCCAACGGTTGAACCAGCCGCTGACTAACACAAGTAAATAGCTACTAAAACACCGCCCTTTTCATTAAGATTTTGAAACGAGCGGTGTTTTGTTTTGCATGCAGCCCCATCATCGTATAAAATAATTTTCAGAGGTTATTTTCATGAACAATTTACGTGCCATTTTAAATGGTCATCATTTTTTGAAAGCGAAGCGCATCGTGGTTGCCTACCATATCATGATTGCAACCATGGCGGTCGTTTCAATTTTATTGGTGATTTTAGATTTAACTAATACAATCGATATTGTGGCGATGCCCTATGCTGTTATCAATGATTTTATCTTAACGGTGTTCACAATCGACTATGTCGGGCGCTTTATTCGAGCGGAAAACCGTTGGAAATTCTTTTATACGAATATTTTTGATTTGTTAGCCATTGTGCCTTTCAGTTCAATTTTCAGCTTCTTCCGTGTCGCCCGGCTCGCTTCCGTGGCACGAGTGTTCCTGCTATTTCGGGTTGTCGGCTTATCTGGTAAGCTGACGCGGAATCTGCACCGCTTTTTCTACGGGACAGGTTTGATGTATGTTCTATACATTGTAATTATCATGTTACTCGTCGCCTCAGCTATTTTCAGTCAAGCGGAAAATGTTAGCTTTGGGAACGCCATGTGGTGGGCAATTGTAACTGTAACTACAGTTGGGTATGGTGACGTTACCCCACACACCATGGTCGGACGTGGCTTGGCAATCGTCCTCATGATTATGGGTATCGGATTAATCGGTACATTGACCTCTGCAATCACGAACGTTGTAAGTCGCACTGCCGGTGAAAAAGCCGAATTAGAATTCGAAGAGAGCCTCGCCCTCGACGAAATCAAGGAACTCCATGCCGAAATCCGCGCATTGACTACCACCGTCAACGAATTAAAAGATTTACAAACTAAGCAAAATAAAAAATGAAACGACGTCTTTTATCACACGCTAAAAAGCCTGATTTCTCCTTATTAGAGGTAGAAATCAGGCTTTTTTAGGTGGTGCATTTTATGTCTGTTGCTATCCACATTACTGATAGAACGTTTCTAGCACTAAACTGTCAAGCGTGATATTTAGCTATTCACTCATCCTAATCCGCGTGTCTCAAACACTCCATTAACACACAAAACGCTAAACAACCGAGAACCTTTTTCATCACTTACTTTGCTTTTGTTGATAATCAGAGACATTATCAACTTTTAAACCGTGTTCTGCTAGGTAAAATGGGCCATATTTGGCAACTTTGAATTCGCGGACATACGTTTTTGTGCCAGGCACCCGGTAGTATTGCCCCTTTTTAGTGACGACATACCTGTTAGGTGCACTTTTCTTAACCTGTAACTTTAATGCTTTGGTGGGTTCACCCCACGTGAGCATCATTGCTTTAACCGCGCCACTTGGGGTTAATGAGAGAATCCCAAACGCAATTACTAGTAATGCAAAGATACTCAAAATTATCGATAAAAATGTGTGAAACTTATTACGTTTTTTATTTTTTGCTCGTCTTTTTTTAGCCATTTTTTCTAGTTAACTTTCGTAATTTTATCAGCATTAATTTGCCGTGGAATCGCAATTGTATCAAATTTAACGATATACGTAGTTTCATCAAATGCTTCAATGGTGCCTAACCCTAGAAACTCATGTTGCACCCGCATACCTGGGCCCAGTAAATTGGTCGCAACGACTGGTTTTGCTGGTAGCGCTGCCCGTGATTCTTGCATTTTCACAAACGCTGTAGCTTCATCAAGCAAAGCCTGTGGTAATTGCGTGACAAATTCTAAATTAGTTGGATTGATTTCCGTAATAAATCTTGATGGATATTTCTGCAAGCCTTGCCCAGTGTAACCTTCCGAATCAGTTAAAAACAGAGCGTTTTCGGCCCGGGTGAATGCCACGTACGCCACGCGCCGTTCTTCTTCCACTTCGGCTGCTTTCTTAGCATTATTAGACGGAAAAATCCCCTCACTCATGCCAATTACGAAAACATAGGGAAATTCAAGGCCTTTGGAGGCATGAATCGTCATTAACTTCACCTGGTCGTTGTCTTCATCTTCAATTTCATCGTAGTACAATGAAACACTTTCAAGGTAACCTGCCAAGTCCGCCTCTTCGTCCTCATTTTGATATTGGACAATTCCTTGACGAAGCTCGGCAATATTGTCTAAGCGGTCGTTTTCCCCACTCAAACGCAAATCAGCCTCGTACCCAGTTCGCTCCAGTACAAATGTTACAAGCGCAGCAACGGGAACACTATCCCACTTCTGACGAGCCTCCATGATTACTTGGTGAAACGTCTGCGCAGCGGCTGGCATTTCCGTAATCAATTCGCCAAATGCTTCAAACAGCGAAACTTGCCGTAATTCTGCATACTGTTCCAGTTTTTCTAGTCGCTTTTTCCCCATCCCACGAGCTGGTACATTAATCACTCGGGAAAACGCTAAATCATCACCGTTCACAATCAAGCGGAGAAAACTCAGAACGTCTTTAATTTCTTTGCGCTGATAGAAGCTCATGCCACTATAAACTTTGTATGGTGTTTTGTGTTCAATTAATTTTTGTTCAATCATGCGGGTAATCGAGTTCGCTCGATACAAAATCGCAACATCACTGTACTTAATTCCCAATGCATGCAGTGTCTCGATTTGATTAACGACCCATTCAGTTTCAGCAGTTTCGGTCTTAGCGTGCTGATACATCACCTGCTTGCTAGCGGGCTTTGTGGCATTCAAAGCTTTGGGATAGCGTTGTTTATTATTTTCAATCAGTTCATTTGAAACATTAATAATGTCACTCGATGAGCGATAGTTTTTATCAATCACAACGGTTTGTGCATCGGGGTGATCAACTTCAAAATCTAAAATGTAATTCACCGCGGCCCCACGCCACGTATAAATTGTTTGATCTGGATCCCCAACAATGAATAAATTCTTGTATAGGTCAGCTAATAACTCAACAAAAGCGACCTGCATTTCACTAACGTCTTGATACTCATCAACCATGACGTATTGTAGGCGTTTCTGCCATTTTTCACGAATTTCAACTGAGCCGTTCAACATCAGCATCGCAATCGTCAACAAGTCACTAAAATCCAAGCCAAAATTTTGGCGTTGCACCTTTAAATACGCATAAAAAATTTTATCTTGAATACTATCCGTCGCGTTAAATAACACATCAATGTCCGCAGAAGTTGGCTTTGAAATTAATTCAGCCGCTTGATATGAGGTCGTTTTCCGCCCATCAATGTCTGCTAGCGCCTTTTTAACCGTGTACTGGCGCGTATTCACATTTAGATCCTTAAACAGCTTCTTAATAACTTGCTTCCGGTCTTCCTCATCAATGATAATGAAGCTCTTCGGAAAGTGAATGAACTCTGGATTTTCCTTGATAATCTTGACGGCAAAACCGTGGAACGTATTAATATAACCGCCCGCATTTTCACCCAGAATTGCCCGAATCTTCTGTTTCATTGATTGCGCCGCTTTATTAGTAAACGTAATCGCTAAAATATTATCGCTCGGAACGCCCAAATTTTCGACTAAGTGAGCGTATCGTGCGGTTAATGTTTTGGTCTTACCAGTGCCAGCACCCGCAATAACCCGGACATAACCTTCAGTCGCTTGCGCCGCAGCAAGTTGTTCCGGATTCAATCCCGCAAAAAAATCTGTCATGAGTTACTTCCTTTCGTATCCTTTAATTATGTATATGTTTTTAAAATGTAGACAGCAATAATAACTGTCTACATTTCGCACGTTTGTTCGCATCTATAATCATACCAGAAATCAAGCCGACTGAAAATCAAAAAAGGAAACCAATTACGGTCTCCTTAAGAATTATTGGTTCCAGCGTATGATTGTAGTTTCTGTAATTTTCAATCATCGGATTACTGAGGTTCAATAGTCGGTGTTGTTTTTTCCAGACTACTACGACCTTTGGTTGGTAATTATTTTTCGCTAGTTACATTATTCCTAACTAACGAAGTGCCGATAAATTGCTTGGCGGGCGCAGCCTTTACACCGCTACTGGGGGAATATGTGTGTAGCACATATTTCCGCTGAGGATGAGATGAGGAGTCTTAGGAATTTATTCCTTAGACTCCCAGCTTGTCCGAACCGACCAAGACCGCACTTTGGCTTGGGAGGCTGCTTCCAGCGTGGTGCGCCAAGCAATTTACCGGCACGCAGTGGCCAATTTTATTCAATCCCACGTCAGACGAAATGGAACAGAATTATTTTCCTACTTAATAAACCAAGCCAACAAAGTACACTAACAATCCCAGCCCTAACAAATCAAGATAGAGGCGACTCAGCATGCGGTACTTATTAGTGGCAGTACTTGCTACTAGACTCGCTATCTGCCGCTTCAAACGTTGATTGGCATTCAAGAGCACATAACCGATTAATACTAAGGCTACGAGCAATAGGACGCGATTCCACACACCCGGCAATAGCACTGCGCTAATTAATGCGATTGTTGCCAGTGCAATAACTACCCTGTTCCTGTTAGCAATCGTAATCATTTTCATATTCAAACCATTAGCAACTATTTCCGCTTGGCTACGATAGAACAAGCTTAGTAAAATCAAAATCGTGCCAATGATAAACGTTATTATTGTAAGCATTATACCCCTTTCTAATTAATCATCTTCAGAGACATCGGTATCGCCATTAGGACCATATTTCGCCTTTTTCGTATGCTGTGACCACATGTAATACGTATTAGGTTTGCTGATATCAACCGTGACTTTACCAATTTTGATTTTCGTATTTGAGAGCCATTTCATTTGCGCATACAAATCATTATATTGTAGATAAACCGTCTTATCACGCTTGGGATTCTTGGCGCCTACTGGTGTAATCCCAATTCGGTTTTTAAAGGCCGAAAATGAATTACCATAAATTACATACATCCGTGCTTCGTATTTATGATCCGGCGATTCACTCTTTGAATATTCGTATCCCTGTCCGTTCCAGTACGACAATTCAGATGGTACCACAACAAACCGCACGAACAGAAAGGCACTCGCCAAAACAATGGTTGCAGCAACTGTAATGATGATTTTTGTACTTTTCTTCATTCGTTTTCGCATAACATTCTCCATGATTGATTATTCATCCAATGATACACCACTGAGCCAACTAAAGTACTTAAAAATAGCTCAAATTTATTTATTGGCGAAACAAAAAAGGCAGCACACGACTACCTTTTCCTATTTTATACGTTTTCATTTATTCAATCCCATGTTAGGCGCAATAGGGCCTTTTTATACGTTTAAGTGCTTATCTGACATATTGAACTTCTTTTCGAGTAAGCCCAGAAGCCGTGACAAACTAAATGTTAAGACGAAGTAGATAATTGATGTAACTACCAATGGCAAGAATGGCTTAAATGATGCCCCTTGCACAGTTGCAGTCTTGAACATCAATTCACCAACCCCAATAACAGAAACAACTGATGATTCTTTAATAACAGTAACAAATTCATTCCCTAAAGCAGGCAAGATGTTCTTAACCGCTTGGGGCAAAATAACAAACCGCATTGCTTTAGATTCAGACATCCCCAATGAGCGGGCTGCTTCCGTTTGACCATCTGCAATTGAGTTAATCCCAGAACGAATGATTTCTGAAACATAGGCGGCTGAATTAAGTGAAACCGCAATGGCACCAGCAGAAAACGCATTAATATTCAGGTGGAACAATGCCGTTGCCCCAAAGAAAATCATGTAAACTTGCACCATCAAAGGCGTGCCCCGCACGTATTCAACATAGACATATGAGAAACCTTTGGCGAGACTTTTACCAGCTTTACCAAATGCTGACGCCGTTCCTTTAACATGCGCCCGCTTCATCAAAGCTAAGACCGTCCCAAGCAAGGCACCAAAGAATACCCCGATGGCAGCCAAGGCAAGCGTTAAGCCGGTTCCGCTGATAAAGTAACTACCATATTGACCGAAGAAGCTTTGTGATTGGAACATTTCCGCATTAGCCTTCTTTTGCCACTTAGCAAATGATCCATCACTGTGAACTTTGTCGATTACTTGATTAACTTGAGCTGTCAACGCATTCGCGCCCTTAGGCATCGCAATCGCTGTTGCCCCTTTTTCAGTTGAAAAACTCATTTTTTGGACATATAAATCTTTATCATGTTGCGCATATGCATCGGCAACTGGCGATTCAGCAACCACACCGGCTACCTTGTCCGTCTTCAATTGCATAATTGCATCGGTAAACTTAGTTAGTGAAACTGGCTTATCACCAGTAATTTGTTGGGTCGCAATTGTTTCTTGTACCGTTCCCTTTTGGGCTGCGACGCTTTGACCTTTAAAATCGGTCACTGCTTTGTACTTGTCCTTATCTTTCTTATTAATCAACATTACTTGACCAACTGAAATATAAGTTTTTGAAAAATTAACTTCTTTGGCCCGTTCTGGGGTTGGTGACATCCCTGAAATAATCATGTCGATTTTACCAGTCGTCAACGCACCAAGTAACGCATCATAGGCCATTTCTTGAATTTTGAGCTGTACGCCTAACTTTTTGGCTACTGCTTGCGCCATTGAAATATCGAAACCGACAATTTGGTCTTGTCCCTTAATTGTTTGGTGGAATTCATAAGGTGCATAATCAGCTGACAACCCAACAACCAAAACTTTCTTTTTCTTGATTGCCTGCAACGTTGAATCAGTTTTTGGCGCTGCGTCGGCAAATGCTGACCCCGCACTGACAAACATCCCCAGTACCATGCTTACTACCAACATCAAATGTAAAATCTGTTTTTTCATAATTGCTACTTCCCTTTTCGTTTCTCTATAAATGCTATGTTTATCACTATACAGAGCAAACCACAATTATGCAATGCAGAACGCATTTAATTGCATATTTATACACTATGTGGTTGTATATTCGCGAAGTTTTTGAATATTATGTCCATAGGCAGTGTCGTCGGCCGCTTCTAGCAAAAAAACAGCCACCACCAATCAAGGTCAGCAACTGTCTTGTCAACAAGGTTAAATTATTTTTTCGGCGCTAACATATAAACGCGTAGTTTCGCCGTCTTGTTAGAACCGTCTTTAGCTTTAGCCGTAATAGTTACCCAACCAGCCTTTTTACCAATAACTTGCCCATTTTTTGTAATGCGGGCAATGCGCTTGTTGCTGACTTTCCAACTCACCTTGTTAATGGCGTTTTTGTTGACTTTCGTCGTCAACGCAATCGTTTCATGACGGCCATGGCCAGCGTGTAATTCAGGATACTTCGCCACAATTTTCATCGTCTTAACTAGTGGGTGTACCTGAATTGTAACCTTACGTTGTTTCTGATCATGTTGACTTCTCACAGTAATCGTCACCTTACCGGCGCGCTTTGCCTTGGCAATTCCTTGCTTATTAATAGTAAGGATGCGCTTGTTGCTTGATTTAAACGTCACTTGCTTATGGGCATCGGTAATGTTTTTAGAGCCATTATGTGTAACAGCAACCTTGAAAGATTTGCTTTGCACTACGTGTTTGTTAGCGACACGTGCTTGCATTTTGTGAACAATTTTTGCGGCGACTGCAGGTACCTCAGTAACTTTAATTGTCACCTGCCCATTTACAGCCATATAGTTCTTATCATTCGGTGTGAAAATCACTTCAAATTGATGATTACCCGGTTGGCCCAGCTTCGTTGTGCTAGCTTGCTTCCATGTAAATTTACCACCGGCTACGTTTGGCAATGGTACATCATTTAATGTTTGCCCAGTCGTGCCTGTTAAGTTCTGAGGCCACATGATATTTGTTGGTATCGCTTGCTTGATTACGAATACCCGCATCACACGCACATCGCCGTAGCTGTATTGCACATTGTAAGTCCCAACCTTGTTCAAATTAAGCGTCCGTTGCGGATTACCATCCACTTTAATCTCAACTGTAGAAAGATCAACTGCATCAGCATATACATTACTTACACCGTCAATCAACTTAGCTAAGTCATAAGAACCAGTGCCAAATGTTAGGCTTGGCGCGTTACCGATATTCAACTTCACAGCGGTCTTCGCTGTTGTTACGGTGTATGACCAACTAGCGGATGGATTATGATTGTCATCACCAGGAACTCGAACAACAACCGTATGTTCACTACCTGGTTTCACGTTAGGAATTACCGTACCTGGCACATACCATGTATCGACACTTGGTTCTCCATCAACTTGGTATTCAACCGCTTGATTTAAAAATATTGGGAGCGTAATTGAAGTTTCAGTCGTGCCCACCATGCCATCGAAATCCGCTTGCGATGGTACTTCCGCTGGAATTGTTTGATTAGCCTTACCGACATTCACAGTAGCCTGACCAAACAAACTATTGAAATTGTCATCCTCTGGCGTAAACCAAACGCCAAAGATATTTTCACCGGTGTTACCTACAGAAGTTTCATCACTATCATCCCAACTAAAACTGTCTGGTAGTTCAACATCACCTAACACATTACCATATGTGGAATCTAAAGCGGTTGGCCAAAGAATTCCAGTTGGATCAGCCTTATTAACGTTGACCATAATATCACTCGTCATAGAGTTGTAGTTAGTGTCATCCTCTGGTGTGTAAATTAGTGTATGTCCGTGTTGTCCTACGTTACCAACCGATACAGTGTCATCTAACCATGAGAACTGGCCTTCATCACCTAAGTCAATATCACTCAACTTGTCACCATACGTGGCCGTGAAGCTAACTGGCCAGTTAAAGTCAGTTGGATTAGCCTTATTAACCTCAATATCTATGCCATTTGTCACTGTTTTGTAATTAGGATCAGCTGGCGTGTAAACTAGCGTATGCGTTTGCTTTCCGGCACTACCAACTTTTACAGTATCATTTTCCCACGCGAAGTGATTAGGCTCGGCTAGAAAAACTGTACTCAGCTCGTCACCATATGTGGCTTTTAAGCCCGTTGGCCAGTTAATCATATCTTCGAAGGTTGCTTGCATAACCCTCACATCAACCGCTCGCGTCACAGATCCGTATGTTTCAGTATCCTCCGGGGTGTAAACTAGATTATGTTTTTGCAGTCCCGCATCACCTACTGAATCACTACCGTTTTGCCACTCAAAGCCATTATCAAAATCGGTAATTTTATTCAACTTGTCGCCATACGTGGCTTCTAACTCGGTTGGCCAAGGGATGTCATCAGGAATAGGTTTAGTACTAATCACTGCTGGTTCACTAGGCACACTGGCACATGAGACTTCGTCACTCGATGTTCTCAAATAGAAGTTGTAGCTTGTTCCGGGTTCAAGATTAGTAAACACATTTGACATCTCAACATCTGTCTGCCAAGTAATCAAATCATCAGATGTTGCTTGAATACCATAGTCCATGTCGGCGACTGGATTTAATTTAATAGTATCCCCTGTTCTATCGGCCGCAATAGGCTGTACCCCTGGCTGCGCCTTTTGCATACGCGAAATCGCCCCGATTCCGGTGTCATTACTAGCTATTGTCACATTATCTTTCTCCCAAATTACACCACCCATTGTGGTCTTTAATGGAATAGCTAGATTTGTTAACGCAGTAGATTCAAATGCATTGCCACCAATTGTTGCTAATTTACTGGCTGTGCTGAACGTAACATTCATTAATTTCGAAGCGTCGCGAAATACTTCTAAACCAATCGTCGTGACACTCGCAGGAATCTCAATGCTGGTTAGTGCAGTCTCTATAAATGCATAATCATCAATCATTGCCAACTTGCCATTTTCGCTGAACGTTACTGCGGCTAAGTTTGAAGCCCAAGCGAATGCACCTAACTCAATCGTAGTAACACTCGCTGGAATTTCAATACTGCTTAATGTGGATTTCTGAAATGTACCAGATTTAATCGTTCCCAACTTGCTATTTTCACTGAACTTTACTGTCTCCAAATTAGCAGCTTCATAAAATGCATACGTACCAAGATCGGTGACATTCGCCGGAATCTCAATGCTGGTTAACGCAGATTCCCAGAATGCAGCTTGGCCAACCGTTGTTAATTTACTGGTTTCACTGAACGTTACCATCTCCAAATTAAAAGTTCCGGCAAATGCATATGCACCAATCTCGACGACGTTCGCCGGAATCTCAATACTGGTTAGTGCAGCCATATCGAATGCATATATACCAATTGTGGTGACACTCGCCGGAATTTCAATACTGGTAGCCGGACTTCCTTGGAACGCCCGGGCACCAATCGCTGTCACCGGCATGCCATCAATCTCCGTAGGAATATTAACTTGCCCACCGTCCCTAGTATAGCCAGTAATTGTAACGCTTGTACCGTCATCAGTGTACGTGAACCCATCCGATTCTTTATCCGCCGCACGAACCACTTGCTCCTGCCGAGCATCCGGAATAAACTCCGCAATTGGGACACCGCTAAACACCAAACCTGTGGTCATGGCGATACTGACAATTTTCAGTGCCAATTCTTGTTGCTTTTTATGTGCTTCGTATCGATCAATTTTTTTCACTACCATTCTTTTTCCTCCTTCGAATTTACAGCCTGTTCATTTTCATACATTAATTATCGCAATTTTATATGAATGTACTGTTACCGATTAGCGAAGAAGTTCCCCGCGAAATTTCCAAACCTGCTTTATAACCTCGCATTAATAGACGCTTCTTGGTCATTTTGACGAATTTGTAGTTAGTTGCGTCGGATACAAAAAAAGAGCCACCAAATTAGGTGACTCAGACTATGTTTTAACTATTTAACGCAACTTCAATTTCGCGTAACTAAGTTTCGGTCACACGCACGTTTACCCTAAACTACTTTGCCAAGCTTTTTTGACAACTCAATAGCTGACTTCAAGACTTTTTCACCATTCATCATGCCATAAGGTTGCATTTCAATTAAACCAACCGGAATACCTTGTGGTTCGTATTCTTTGACATACTTATCCAGCATATAGCGGACTTGTGGCGCAACCATAATTGCGATTGGCTTGCGTGCCTTGATTTTGTCGCCCCCCATACTATCGGCAACACCTTCGACATCGTATGCCAAATCGTTTGCCCGTGCATATTGTTCCATGCGATTAGCCATCAAACTAATCGACATCCCCGCTGCATCAATTAAGAGAATATATTCGTTCATGAGTCCCACCTATTGAACTTTCCTTAGCTATTTTTGCTAAATGCATACAATGTAATCGCTTACTACAGTTATTATATCATTTACTTACTAAAAGTAAACAACTTTTAATATATGACTTTACTGCTTTAATTGATAGAAAAAAACGATAACAATTCTCCAAATGGATACATGTTATCGTTTACTATCTGCTTTTAATTCACCATCGTGTTAATTGGCATTTTGAACATTCCGGGAAATTTCGCGTACATTTTCGTCAATTGCGTCTTGATCGCGCTTAATCTTCAGGAGCAATTCACGGGCGTGGTTTTCATTTTTATCAGCATTCTTCATGTTCTGTAAAAATTTTTGAATAAAGTCTACAATATTTTTACTTACATGTGAATTAGTGAAGGCGATTAGCGGTTCCGACTCCATCACTTCTTCGTACCGCCGTTCCGGCTGAATTTTTGTATATACAACAACTTTTGCGACTTTCCCCGCTTTGTCAGTGTACAATGCCAGTTGCCCTTTTTCGTCAAACTCCCCGACCGTGTTTGGGTTCAACTTTAAAAGAATGGTACTATTTTGCATCACTTTCTTAAATCCCGTGACTGCAGCTAACTTCACCCCAATATAAGTATTACTTTCCTTCATGCCTGACTCCCCCGTGTTCTTTTAAATTAATGTTGTCGTTATCAATTTACCAAATGCGTACACTCGCTTGGTTGCCCCCGTAAAATATGGTGGCTCTTCATAACATGTAATTAACGTAATTGTCGCTACCCCCGAATCATGATCAGTAATTACCCCCACGGTATTTTGACTAATCACTTGTTTCTGCACAATCTCATACGTGTATCGTTTATCCCGATTAACTAAATCAACATGCATACCTAATTTAAGCTTGGTCTGTAGCGGACTAAAATATGTGCGATTATCGGCCATATTATGTGCACCGATTGCATAATTCGCCTTGCCCATATGCTGACCTGCTTTCAAAGTTCCCGCCCCCAGTGCAAGTACTTTGTCAGAAGCCCCTTCATAGATTGGCAATTTAACTCCAATTTTTGGAATACTGACAAACCCTCGTAACGTTAATTTGTCTTTCCCTTTGGCCAGCTGTTCTAACTGCGACAGACTATTAACTGCCAAATTGCCGTTATATTTTGCGGCTTTGTCTTTTTTATTTTCCGAAACAATGTGTTTTGCATCTGCTAATTTGGTGGCATGATATTGTGCTAACGTTCCAATATAAAGCGCTGGATGCATACCTAAATAGATCATTCCCCCAGCAACTAATGCGATAACAACCGCCAATATTCGATATATCTGTTTCCTCATACCTTCCCCCTAAAAGTTATATGTATGAGGCCAGCCCAGATAAGTGTCTGACCTCAAAATCATTTAGTTGCTTACTTAGTGTTATGTTTGCGACCGAATCCAAGCAGACCAGCCAGCCCCATCAACGCAGTTCCCAACACAATCAACCAAATATTCATACTTGCGGTTAAACCAGTTTGAACTAATTTAGGTTGCTTGTTTTCATCCTTTGGCAACGCAGCTACTGTTTTTGTAGGTGTTTGCTTTTGCGTAGGATTAGTTTGATGACCAGGCGTACGGGGTCCGTTGACCGTTGGCTTGTGCTTGCCACCGCCATCTTTGCCCTTGATAACTGGCTTATGCGTGTCACCACCGTCTTTCCCCTTATCCTTTGTATGCTTAATCGTGTCGCCATCTGTTGGTTCTGTTGGTTCTGTTGGTTCTGTTGGTTCTGTTGGTTCTGTTGGTTCTGTTGGTTCTGTTGGTTCTGTTGGTTCTGTTGGTTCTGTTGGTTCTGTTGGTTCATTATTATCAACCGGATTCTTGGTGTATGGTACATCAATTTCACCGCCATTTTCCGGAATTGTTACTGTTGGCGTACTTGGCGTGTAGCCAGGAATTTCCGGTACGTCGACTTCATCTCCCGGTTGGCCCTCGTATGGTTTATTGTGGTCTCCTGGAATGTCGTTACCATTTTCGTCCTTTGGTACAATGTTCCCGTCGATAGGATTCTTAGTATATGGCACATCAATATCACCGCCATTTTCTGGAATCGTTACTGTTGGTGTTGATGGCGTGTAACCAGGAATCTCTGGTACGTCGACTTCATCACCTGGTTGTCCTTCATATGGTTTATTGTGGTCTCCTGGAATGTCGTTACCATTTTCGTCCTTTGGTACAATGTTCCCATCAATTGGGTTCTTGGTATACGGCACATCAATGTCACCACCATCTTCTGGGATTGTTACTGTTGGCGTACTTGGCGTGTAACCAGGAATCTCTGGTACGTCGACTTCATCACCTGGTTGTCCTTCATATGGCTTATTGTGGTCGCCTGGAATGTCATTACCATTTTCATCCTTCGGCACGATATTTCCATCGATTGGGTTCTTCGTATATGGCACATCGATGTCACCACCATCTTCCGGAATCGTTACTGTTGGTGTTGATGGCGTGTAACCAGGAATGTCCGGCACGTCAATTTCATCTCCCGGTTGACCTTCGTATGGTTTTTCAAAGTTTCCAGGGATATCATTACCATTTTCATCCTTCGGTACAATGTTTCCATCAATCGGATTCTTGGTATACGGCACATCGATATCGCCGCCATCTTCTGGAATTGTTACTGTTGGGGTTGATGGTGTATATCCTGGAATTTCCGGCACGTCAATTTCATCTCCCGGTTGACCTTCGTATGGTTTTTCAAAGTTTCCAGGGATATCATTACCATTTTCATCCTTCGGTACAATATTTCCATCAATCGGATTCTTGGTATACGGCACATCAATGTCACCACCATCTTCTGGGATTGTTACTGTTGGCGTACTTGGTGTGTAACCTGGAATGTCCGGTACATCTACTTCATCACCTGGTTGGCCTTCATATGGTTTGTTGTGGTCACCAGGAATGTCGTTGCCATTTTCATCCTTTGGCACGATATTTCCATCGATTGGGTTCTTGGTATATGGTACGTCGATGTCACCACCACCTTCTGGAATCGTTACCGTTGGCGTTGATGGTGTGTAACCTGGAATTTCCGGCACGTCAATTTCATCTCCCGGTTGACCTTCGTATGGCTTATCAAAGTTCCCTGGAATATCATTACCATTTTCATCCTTCGGCACAATATTTCCATCAATCGGATTCTTCGTATACGGCACATCAATATCACCACCGTTTTCTGGAATCGTTACTGTTGGAGTACTTGGTGTATAGCCTGGAATTTCCGGTACTTCGACTTCATCACCGGGTTGACCTTCGTATGGTTTATTGTGGTCACCGGGAATGTCATTACCATTTTCATCCTTGGGTACGATGTTTCCATCAATCGGATTCTTAGTATATGGCACATCGATGTCACCACCATTTTCTGGAATTGTTACTGTTGGCGTTGACGGCGTGTATCCTGGGATTTCTGGTACTTCGACCTCATCACCTGGTTGACCTTCGTATGGCTTGTTGTGGTCGCCAGGAATGTCATTGCCATCTCCATCCTTCGGTACAATATTCCCATCCACTTTTGCCAACTGATATACATAGACGACATCCGGATTCATTTCGCCGAATGTTCCAGTTGCATTTGCAGGTGTGGTAATTAGTTCATAGCCCGCAATATTTTTCGGTATTGTTTGATATGCGTCATTGAATTTGCCCGAAACAACTTCGGCATCGGCAATCGTTTGACCATTGTTATCAACATAACGAACATTAACTTCCTCTGCATTAGCCGTGTAAACGTAGGTAACCGTATCCATCATGATGTTCGTATTCAAATAATAAAACGAAACATAGGGTGTTTTTCCAAGTGGAAAGGTATAGGTATAACGCTCACCTGGTCCAACTTTTGCCACACTGTAGACTGTGCCATCATTCAAGGTCAACGTTTGTGAAACTGAACCATATTCATCAACAATTGTTAGTTTCATTGTGGCCCATTTCGTTCCATTATAAGTTAAATCAGATGTTCTAGTGATACCTATCACATACGCATTTTTTTGCTGTGAAACGCTACCGTTCGCATTCTTAGGTTGGGTAACAAGTGTGTAGCCCGGAATGTCTTTTGCCACAGTCGTATAATCTTGACCTGTAATGCCTGCTTGCACAACATCTGGCGCTAACGTGTTGCCTTGATCATCAACAAATTGGGTTGTTTGATTTTCCAAAGTTGGTACTGGTAACTCTACTTGATTACCAGCGTTGTTAATCGTAATATTGCCATCGCTACTATACGTGACAGTATAAGTAACACCGTTATTGCCTTTAATAGTTTGTGTCCCATTAGGCGAAATTTCAATTTTGACTGATTTACCATTGTTACCAACGTAAATCACATGAACCGTCGTCAAATCAGTGCGATTAATTGATAAGACAAATTTCCCGTCAGCAATTAGAAAACTATCATTGTTCGATTGCCAGCTATAGTAATTACTATCCGGGTCAACGTCATTAGCATTTGCGTATGATTGATCTTTGACGGTATAGCCAGCTGGTGTATTTGTATCGGCAACCGGCTTAACATCGGCCTTGACTGCTTGCGTCGTGACTTTCTTAGTAACTTGCTTGGGCGCAACTTTATCTGGTACTTCGCTTGTTACTTGCTTTTCCGTTGCGGGATCAGCCGTATTTTGTGTGTCATCTTTTTTTGCAAGATTATCGGCATCTGTATCAGCGGAGTTTTCTTTTGGACCTTCTACATTTTCTTGATTATTATCCGTAACTTCTGCACTTGGCTGCTTTTGTGTATCGTCGGTGTCAGGAATTTTTGTGGTGTCACTATTTTTATCAGCCGGCAAATCAACAGTTGGCTTTTCTGTTGTGCCTACCGGATCAATATTATCCGCTGCATCTTTATCAGCTGATACATCAATATCACCTGACGTGTCTTCATCTTTATCGGCTGACGGTGTTTCCACCGCATTGGTATCTTCAGCAACCACAGCAACTTGTTCACTAGTTGTATCCGTCGTACTATCTGCTGAGACACTGCCACTCCCTACAAACATGGCTGAAAATGTTAACGTTGCAATCCCTGCAAATACCCAATTCTTACCATTTTTGTACATCTTGTAATGAACTTTAGTCGTGTCATTACGCTTTTGTTTCATCCCCATTTTGTTACTCCTTCCAAATCATCCCACAATATTTTGTCCCAAAGTCGCCAAATCCCTTGGTATGACTGACTTTATTCAACCTGATATTAAAAAGCTCTTGAAAATATGTATTTTCAAGAGCTTTTTTCGGAAGTTTATATTTAATTCTTATCATTCAGATAGTTTTATTTATAAATTGTGTGCTGTTTAATTAGTTGGGCCGTAAGTATTATTTGTTTTCAGTGTTTATGTGCGGAGTTGCTGTTGAATTTCTTAGTGAAATATGGCAAAATAAGGTCATATGATATGATTAGTTCATGAAAATACATAAATTCATGACTTTATTACTAAAAGCCTAATTTGAACCCTTTCAACGACTGTTTAATTTCGGTGTCGGTTATGCCGATATAGCGCTTCGTGATCGCCTCACTTGAGTGATTAAGAATCATCATCAAGGTCGCAATATCATGTGTTCGCTGATAGTAATGATAGCCAAATGTTTTTCGTAACGTGTGTGTCCCAATGTCTTGGCGTCCAATATTATCAGACGCTTTTTGAAAAATCTTATAGACAGCATCCACAGTTAGTTGCTGCCCCGTTCGACTTTGGAATAGATACTGATTATTACCTAAATTTTTTACATATGCCTGAATCATTGCTCGCATCTCGCCTAAATAGAGAGTGCGCGCTTTTTTTGTCTTTTGCTCAGTAATCGAAACTGTTTCGCAGTTCGTCACATCACCGACTTTAATATTCAACAGATCTCCCATTCGCAGACCTGTGTTAATTCCTAGCAAGAACAGAAACTCATTGCGTTTTCCGTATTTACCTTTTCGTAATTCTGCTTGAAAAGCCGCAATTTCATCGACCGTCCGTAACGGTTGCACATTGTATAACATAAACTACCTCCAATTTTTATATTTAACATAGAGTAATCTAACACTAATCAAACCAGAAGTGTTAATTTTTATTTTTCAAAAATAGTAATATTCACCACAAAAAAAGAGCACAATATCCGTATGCTCTTTTCCCTATGGTTTATTATCTAATGAAATTTTAATGTTACGTAAATAGTCAAATACCGTGTATCTTGCCGTGTCTGATGCAATTTTCACACCAGTTGTCCCCCACTTAATTACAGTAATCATGCGTAATCACCCCCGTTATCATTGCATAATTTTCAAATTTCTAACTTTTTACATTATATCATTTTAATCATATTTACTCAATTTTCACGAACTAAAACACCTCAAAAGTTGAAAAAAATACCAAAACACGAATTATAATAAAATTTTGCTTATAGATTAGTATTTTATAACAAAACGCTCACGTCTAATCTCAAATATAAGCCTGTTTTTCACCAGACAAATCACCAAAGAGAATTCAGACTATATTAACGTACACAAAAGGCCAACGAAATTCGTCGGCCTTTTTGTTAAATATTATAATTTTTAGTTTTTGGCAGCTTTCGCTTTGTCCAAAATATCACGCATTTTCAATACCATCATGTCGATTGCCACGGTGTTGCCACCACCTTCAGGAATAATCAAGTCGGCATAACGTTTCGTTGGTTCGATGAATTGGTGATACATTGGCTTAGCGGTTGCCAAGTATTGATTAATGATTGTTTCTGATGAATAGCCCCGTTCGGCCACATCGCGCTTCAAGCGGCGAATAAAGCGAATATCGTCATCCGTATCAACATACACCTTGATATCCATCAAATCACGCAGACGTGGGTCACTGAAGACCAAAATACCTTCAAGAATGATGATATCAGCTGATTCAAAATGACGCGTTTCATCAATGGTTGTATACGTTGCAAAATCATAAACTGGCACGTCAATTGCTTCACGGTTCAACAATTTATGAATGTGATCAATGTACAAGTTCGTGTTCAATTGATCAGGGTGATCGTAATTGGCTGCCCGGCGTTCTTCCATCGTCTTATCATCTTGGTTAATGTAGTACATGTCATGTTGCAGTACCAAAATTGATTCACCTTGTAATTGGCTCACAATTTCTTGTGTTACCGTGGTTTTACCTGAACCGGAACCACCAGTAACCCCGATAATAATTGGTTTCTTGTCTGACATCTCTTCATCCTACCTTTTTAATATGTAATTTAGCCGTCTGCTGTCCAAATCCATCGTACAATAAATTTGCATGATATTTATTGTACACTACTTCGCACTCGTTGTGGACGTAAATTATTTGGAATTTTCAGTACATTGCACCGAATTAACACGACCAAATCACCACAAATGATTGCCAATATACTCACCGTGGTTTCAATAACTCATGCCATCATATTTTCAGTTTGTGTTCCGTGAAATAAATTTTGGGTGGCAACTTGTAAAGGGTTAAACTGATTTATTCCTGCCATTTTTTTATTTGATAGATATTAGTTATTTCATACGGAATCTGGTGTACGACTGTTTCATCAACTTGGCGAACTAACTGATGGTATGCTACATCATTTTCTTGCAAAGCAAGCATTGACAAATTCATTTGTGGGTATTTAGCTTCCAAGGCGCCAAGGCGGATACACCTTGTACCTGGCACCAGCAACGTGGCCTAACATTATTCCACCCAAAAAGGCTGCCAGAAAACGACAGCCTTTCATTTTATACATTTCAAGGGTAGCTAGCATTAGTGAAGAATCAGATTATCCATATCCTAATTGATTCCATTGCGCAATCATTGCGGCAACGTATTGATTTTGTGGCGTTGGTACACCTAAACGATAACTAGTATACAATTCCGCCCACATTTCTGGCTTACTTGTATAACCATACGCACTAACTCCGCTGGCAAAATCTTCCAAAGTCAGCCCAGTTGCTGCCAAATATTGATTTTGAATGGCCGTTATCGGCGCCTCACGATCATAATCATTTGTTACAAGCATATAAATATATTGGATTAAATGACCAAATTCATGAGTAATTGTATATACAGGTAATTTGCTACCTTTAACCGGAACGTGGAACGCCGTGTATAACGCCGCACCATCGTCAAAGTGATAACTTTCTTTTAAATCACTATTGTAAGCATATTGCAGCATGTCACCTGCCAAATCACTCGTGTTAAAGGCTGCGGGATTTAAGTAAATCGTGATTGGTACTTTGCGATCGCCTATGACATGTGATGGCAGATACGCTTGTCCCACATTATAAACGCTTTCAAATCTACTTGGGTCCGCAGCCAAGATAATCTTCCCGCCTTCCTTCAAGTAATTTTGCACAATCGGTTCTGCGGCCACCATCTGTTCAAGTTGAATTAGATTCATTCCCAACCATACAGGGTGCAGTGCGCTAATTGAAGCTTCATCAATTTCAAAACCTTCCGTGTTCATTTTGTGAATTTGATCCTGTAGTTGCGCCGTAGTTTGAATTGGCGAATTAGCGAGGGCATTCATCGCACTCGCTTTATCCAACTGAGGATTCTGTGTCACTGTTTCACTTGGATCTGTGGGGTCTGTTGGATCTGTTGGATCTGTTGGATCTGTTGGATCTGTCGGGTCCGTGGGATCTGTCGGATCTGTTGGGTCCGTGGGATCTGTTGGGTCTGTCGGGTCCGTGGGATCTGTTGGATCTGTTGGATCTGTCGGATCTGTGGGATTCGTTGGGTCCGTGGGATCTGTCGGATCTGTTGGATCTGTTGGGTCCGTGGGATCCGTGGGATCTATTGGATCTGTGGGATTTGTCGGATCTGTTGGATCTGTTGGGTCCGTGGGATCTGTTGGATCTGTTGGGTCCGTGGGATCTGTCGGGTCCGTTGGATCTGTTGGATCTGTCGGGTCCGTGGGATCCGTGGGATCCGTGGGATCTGTTGGATTTGTCGGGTCCGTTGGATCTGTCGGGTCCGTTGGGTCCGTGGGATCTGTTGGGTCCGTGGGATTTGTTGGATCTGTTGGGTCCGTGGGATCTGTTGGATCCGTTGGGTCTGTTGGGTCTGTCGGATCTGTTGGATCTATTGGTGGAAACAACGGATCAGTGATAGTAGGCGGTGGTAACAAATCTGGTAACGGATTCACTATTGGTCCGGTGCTTGGCTTATTAACATTTACCAATGCATACCGATAAGTAACCTCGACAGTCCCCTTGACTACAAATGAACATGGCTTTGGTGTTATATAACCACTAATTCCTTTTGCAGGTATGTTAACGGTCTCACCATATTGCCCATCAAGGTAGTCATTCCGGCGAATCACTTTTCCATTAATATCAACATAGCGAATCGTAATTTGATACGTATGCGGTTGGTAACTATACTTAATGGTTGTATTTTTTTTGACAACAATTCGCTGTGGTTTCGGTGTATGGTGGCCGACCACTTTACGGGTTGGTGCAAGATAGCTGCGCCCGAATTTCACTTTGGCGTTATGCTTTTTACCAACTTCGGTTCCTTTTTGGGCATGCAAATGCTTGGTGGTGACTGAATATTTTTTTGGTGTATATTTATATGTTATCGTAGTTTTCTTAGTAATTTTTTTCGTGATTCGTGCCGGCTTTTTATAGCCTTTAATCGCTTTAACTTTGGCGCGATACCGTGATTTAACTTTAACTTTTCGTTTGTAATTACCGCTTATTTTTTTGTGATTATCTTTATCAACATATTTTATGGTGACAGTATATGTTTTCGGCCTTGCATTAGCACTGCCAGAAAAACTAAGTATTCCCATAAAGATACTAATAAAACACACTAGAGTTATTAACTTCTTAAACATATCTTACCTCCAATCAAATTGCATACAAACTAGGGCTAAATTTTTTCTAGCGTGGAATTTGGATATGTGTCTCAGATTGATTCCCACTACGAGGCTGGAACCAGTCTGGACACCGTGATGGAAGACAAGCATTTGAAGCCACAGTGCGGTCTTCAAATGTTTGCGAAGCTTGGTTCGCTAACGCGGTAACCATCTTCACAAATCCATAATCAGTAACGAAACCCGTTACTGATTATGCCATCACGGTGCGAGCTAAAGTCCAGCCTGGTTCCAGCCTCTTCGTTAGTTTGAGCAGGCAATCTGACTAGTAATATGCCGTAGTCCTTGTCGCTGCAAGTTTAGCGGTAATCAATAGTTCAACGCAGTGGCATCATACATCTCATCGCATTTTATAAATTCCACGTCAGACGGAATAGAGCCCAAACTAGCTTTATAATGCAAAAAACGCCAACTGAAAACATTACCACTTAGGTAACATCTTCCCGTTGACGTCAAATATCTATATTATTTTCCCTGCTTTCATTATACCAAATACGACTTTAAATGTATTTAAACTTGCTTACAGCCACGAACCTAATTACTTAACTTTTCTGCAAAACAAATGCTTTGCCCCCAACTTTGTAGGCATTAAACCATTGCACTGGATAACCCTCTGAATATTCTTTCTCCCGATTATAGAAGTACTTCGTTTTAGTCGCCGTAACTGTTAAACGGTAGTACTTGCCAATCTTTTTATCGCGGAGTGAATTGTCCCACGAACTGATACTCTCGTTGAAATACAAGTAAGTGGTCTTACCCACGACGCGTGTTCTTTGAATTTTAATTGACTGCGCTGGTTTTACAGTTAAGTCTGCATATTTATAACTGCGATTAAATTCTAAATAATCATCACTCGTAACATGAATTGAGGTTGTCGGTACCGCAGAATCAGTGATTAGTGTATCAGGCCGCGATACACGTGGTCCGAGTGGTTTGTGATACAACGGCGATGGCACGCTGACTTTGGTAAATGACCGCTTAGTTAATTTAATCGGATTCACGGTTTTAATTTTATAGCCGTCACGCAAGTTGTCCGTCCGAAATACGACATATGGTGTGTATTTTTTATATATGACACCTGTTTGTTGATCGGGTACCCCCACATTCAATACGGTCCCCTTTTTAACCCAAAATTTCTTACCAGTTGCCGTTTTTCCAATCCAGAGACGTTTCTTCGTTTTCAAAAAAACTTTTGTTACCCCGCCAGATTTATCAGCATTATACATGCATTTAGGATTGCGATGTTTTTTAGCAATGTACTCCTTACGTGTGTAGCCTTTGATTGGGTGCAAATACTTCCAATACCCATTCGCTGGCCCATCTTCACCAAAATCATCGGTTTCCAAATATGCCAGCCCATACCCATATCTTGCCGGCGCGTCATCATCATCAACTGGTTTTGTTTGCAGATAATAATCCGTAACACTAGCCTGTATGGTTGCTCCGTCATTAACAAATATTCCAACCGTTAATGTCGCCACAACAGCCATCATTTCAATTCTCAAACGTCGTTTAATCATGATTTTTTCCTTTCACGTTGCGTGCGTTGAACTGCTACTTACAAAATGATTTTCCACTAAAAAAGCCAACCGAAAAATATCACCATGATGGTAACATCTTCCCGTTGACGTTGTTTGTCTATTCTAAGTTTTTCCTACTTCCATTATATCAAAGGATACCTAGAACATGCTTATTTTTGATCCTATTTATTCTTGCGTGGGCCCCTCATTTCCGTACTTTTTTAAGAATACTCACGTACCACGGAATATATCTTGGCACTAGTTTTGAGCACATCACAAAATCAGCAATAACTGATTTGTTTGAATCTACACCCTACGAATTGTCTGAAAACAATATTTCAATTACAGACAATTTGCTGATTGATTAAACTTGCGCATTATTCCAGCGACTCAGTTGGTTTCCAATGCACTTTGGCCCACAACGACTTTTTCGCTAGTTTGAGTATTATTACTAACTAACGGAGTGACCAATTTTATTCAATCCCACGTCAGACGGAATAGCGCTTTTCTTTTTGGTTTGTTATTGGTCGCATTCCGTAGTTGAAATTATTCCACATTAACATGGGCGTGCAATGCGTCTTCATTACTAGTTTGATCGCGGCGACTAAGCATTAATGTTAAGGCATCCAATGTAATGTGTACTGTTTGATCAAATAATGTACTCAATAATTGGATTGATTTGACCCCCGCACCAGTTTTGGTCGCACCTGGTACGATAATTAGTTTATCGGCAACCGCGGCCAATGGTGATGTCTCATCACTCGTGACTGAAACAATACTCAAGCCTAGTTTCTTCGCTTTTTGGGCGGTTTCGACGACACTGCTAGTCGAACCTGAACCAGAAATTGCGACTAACACGTCACCGGCTTGAATTGATGGGGTAATCGTTTCACCCATCACATACACGTTATAACCAATGTGCATCAAACGCATCGCAAAACTTTTGGCAATGAAACCACTGCGACCAGCACCAACAACGTAGACACGCCGTTTTTTATTGAGTTCTGTCATTGCGTCCGTTAATTGACTTTCATCAACTAAACCCATCACCGTTTCAATTTCTGTCATAATATCTGCAATTAAAGTCATTATTTTAAAGCCTCCTTAAATTCGTGTGCAGCAGCGATTGGATCAGTTGCCTTCAAAATTTTTGAACCAACAATTACGGTTTCAGTTAAACCTTGCGCTGCTAATTTTTTGGCGTTTTCAAGGTCGATACCACCGGCAATTGCAATCCGCTTAACGTTTGGATATTTTTCATGAAAATCAGCAACGCTTGCGGCTGCATCCAATAAGTCTTCACGGTCGTGTGAATGGTGTAACCCATAAATGGCATGCTCATAATCCGTGATTTGTACTAATTTTGTATCATCAGTCTCCATCAAATCAATTAGCATTTCTTTGTTTTCACGTTCAGCGACTTCATAAACTTTGGTCAAAGTGTCCTTGGCTGAGCCTGCCATTACGGTCAAAATATCAGCGTTAACTGCGTAGCCCTTTTCAAATTCGTAAACACCTTCATCAATTGTTTTTAAATCAAACAAAACTTGAGCGTGCTTCAATTGAGCTTTCACGTCTTGTAAGGCATACAAACCATAATCCTTAACAAGCGATGTTCCAAATTCAATAATATCAACTTCGCTATCAAGAAGTAAGGCGAGCTTCAGAGCTTCAGCCAAACTAACGCGATCAATTGCGACTTGTAATTTCATTATTAGCGTTCCTTCCTATTTCTCATATGTGGCATAAAAATCAGCCAATTGTGCTTGTGTTGGATAACCGTCATTGTCCCCAGGTGCCTGCACTGCCAACGCCCCCACTGCATTAGCACGTCGCACTGCTTCAGGCATAGTTAAGCCTTCTAACAACGCTGTAATAATCCCCAAAGCAAACCCATCACCAGCTCCCACGGTATCAACGACGTGTTCAACTTTGAAACCTGGCACTGTATAGCTTTGACCATCATCCGTTTTCACAAAAGCCCCCTCGGCTCCTAACTTAACGATGACAGTATGCGTCCGTTCTGAATTATTTAAGTAAAAGTCCGCAATTGCTTCCGGATCCCGACTCCCCATCAGAATTTCACCCTCGTTAATACCAGGTAAGACAATTTCACCATGCTTGGCCAAATCATTTACAGTTTCAATCATCACTTCTTGTGATTCCCATAATGATGGTCGTAAGTTAGGATCGTACGTCGTTGGTACGTGATGTTCTTCAATTAACGTAATCAAATGCCGAAAAGTTGCCCGCGATGTTTGTGAAATTGCTGGGAAAATTCCTGACAAGTGGACCATTTTCACGTCACTAAAATTGATTCCATCTAATTTATCTGCCGTTAAATGCGCAGCTGCCGAACCTTTCCGGAAATTAAATGTTTCTGGATCCCCCTTTGTAACGCGTTGTTTTAGTTGAAATGCTGTCCAATAGTCAGCCGTTTCACTCATGTAATCCGTGCCAATATTTTCTTTTGCTAATTCACGTTTAGTAAATTCGCCCAGTGGATCTGCACCAACTGCACTGATATATTGGGCACTGTGGCCTAAACGAGTTACCCCGACAGCCACATTTAATTCCGCACCACCTAAAATCTTTTTATAATTAAGTGCATCAGCTAAATCCATATCAGCATCAGTCGCACCAAATGTCACAACGGGTTCACCAATTGTTAAAAATTCGCTCATTGTTCGTTCCTCATCTTCATTGTATTTAATATTTTTATTTAGTAATCATGCTTAGCGGCCAAAGAATACCCAGCCGACAAGTTCATTAACAATTGAAACCGTCCACATCACTGGAATTGTATATTTATAAAATTCTTTAGCTTGGACCTTGGTGTACTCTAACGCCCAAACATTCCATGATTGTGTAATATCCCCGGAAACCGCCATGATGCTTGGAATATAAAGTAATGGCAGCAAGAAATATGGACTAAACATCCCAGTTGCCGCTAGGACTGCGGCGGTTGCTGCCCCCGCACCCCAGACGTGCAAAGGGCCACGGAAAAGTGCTAATGGTGCCAAAACACCGATGGTAATCGCCAATACGAGTGTATTTGATGGAATCAAAGCGGCAAAGATTCCTTGGAACCGTTGCGTGTTCATGACTGCGGCTGATGAAAACATCACCAGCGCCATCAAGAACATCACCAAGCCGGCAATATCAGAAATTGCTTGTTGGATGGTGTTATTGATAAATTCAACTGCACCTTTATATGACTTCAATTTACCAGTCAATAACATTGCTAAGATTGTTGATAATACTAACGCTGGTACGGCATCCCAATGTAAAACCATGTTAAAGAATACGGGTAATACTGGAATGATGTACGCAACTGGATTAATTTTTGGCAAGGCCGGATCAGTGCTGACTTCTTCTGCCATTTCCGTTTTTACTTGGTTGGCATGAATTTTCTTCGAATTCAGTAACAAGAAGATAATTACCGCAACTAATTGAATTCCCATTGCAGTCCAACCGAATTGCAAGTATTTACCACCAAATTGAACTTGTGGGAAAAATGCTTTGATTTGGTTGAATAAAACCACGTTGACATACATTGATGACCCGATAGCCATCGTAAACGCTGCCACCGCCACCGGCTTTGGCAAACCCAGTGAGAACAAAATTGGCAAGAGGATCACCCCAATTGCGATTACCGAACCAACCCCGTAGGCACTCACGAAGATAAAGGCGGTAACTAAAACTACTAAGATTGCCGCAAGTAGTGGTGATTTGCGACCGACTTTTTCCGTTTTAGCACTAATCGATTGGGCAATCCCACTATCGACTAAAACCCGTCCAAACCACGAACCAAATGCAATATAGATAATGGTCGGTCCGTAATTTAAGGCTGGCTCTGCGAACACCTTTTGAATTGCCGTTTGCAGTGGCACCAAACCAATAATTGACCATAAGATCGCCATAAAGAAGAAACCAAGCATTAGGTTCCCGCCCTTAATGACATAAACGATAAAGGCAAAGAATGTTAGTAATAATAAAATCCCGATAATCATATTTGTCATGACAGTACTTTAAACCTCCGTTAACGCTGCGATTGCTGCCACAATTGTCTCAGTATTGTCCGTTGGATATTCAATGGCTACCGGTTTGTCATTAGGCAATAGCGCTAATGCTTGGCGCCAATCAACAACCCCATCCCCCAAAGGAACAACTACGGGTTTCTCATCAACGTATTCAACATCCTTGACGTGAATATATTGCGTGTATGGTGCTAACGCCCGGGCAGCTTGTAGTTCATCTTCACCCACGAAACGCCAATTACCAAGATCGTACACATAACCAACTTCTACACCGGCTAGCTCTGCTTGCTTTAAGAATTTTTCAACTGGTTGTAACGTTCCAGAAATTTTTGTTTGATCATTTTCAATATTAACTTGCAATCCTTGACTCGTAAATGGCGCCAATTCGCGCTTCAAATCACCCGTGAAGTTTGCAAAATCACCAATGTTGAATTTGATTGCGTAAATTCCAAGTGCCTGTGCTTCATCGAAATATTTTTGTAAGTCTGGATTTATCTGACCATCAACAAATACTTCTTCCGGCACACTGTAAAACAAACGCATCTTGTTAGCGACGGCCGTTTCATTAATTACAGGTGCCTCTGCCAGCACGTCGGTAAAATATTCCCGCCGCACTTCGACGTTGGTGATACCCAATGCCAATGCTTGATCAAGTAATGCTAATTGCTTAACCCCTGCTGCGACATCTTTAGCGAAAACTAAATTATTTAATACGATTTGTGTGTGTTTCATGCTGTACTCCTTTTTAATATCTTACTAAGTTGACAAAAACTTGTAGTGATAACCCCCGCATTGCACCCTAATATTTGTTAAGATGCTTAACGCGTTCAATTAATTCTTCATACGACATTTCTTGAAACTTCTTTTCCGTCGCTGACGCAAAATTTTGCCGTTCAACGGCATTAAAATCTTCAATCACATAGTATGCGGCTAAATATGCAACTAACCGTTTCTTCGCCGCATTCGTCAAATCACGATCTTCATCGTTAAACTGAACTGAATCCATAAAATGCATCGCAAATTCTTTGGCATCAATAAATGTCCGACTCATGTAAATCCCTCCCCCTTTTTTAGGTAAACGTTTACCTAAATGACAAAAAATATTTATCTGTTAGCTATATGCACAAATAAGTACCCTTACCTGCATTAAACCGGCAGATTCAAAGTTTCGTTGGTAAACGTTTACCTAAAAGGCGAAAATTAAGTACTGATTGTTACTATCAATCAGTACTCTACTAGTCTTAGCTCTTTGGTAAACGTTTTCCTTATTACGTATTTTATCCCGAATAATACGTCCCCGTCAACCCCTAAATTGAATTTCCTTGCATGATGTGTGCTTTGACGATATAACTAGCAACTTGTTCACTCTTATGTTGAATTCGATTAACTAAAATTTCGGCAGCGGCAGCACCCATTGCAAATGGCCCTTGTTGCACAGTTGTCAGTTCGGGTGCCAACACGCGCACCATTTCCGTATCGGCAAAACCAGTCAACCCAATCATTGCTGGATAACTAACATTATGCTGGTATGCCATTGCTAATAACCGTAATAATAACTGTTCTTTCAGTGCGATGACCGCCGTTTTTATCGTAAAGTCTGCGGTCCGTTCACATAGCGCTGCATATATCTTTTTGCTATCAAAATCTTTTTCACTAACTTCTAAAATTTCCAGCTTAATCCCACGATTAGCCAGACCAGCTTCAATTCCAGTTACTCGTTGATGCCGTGTTGAAACCATCCCAACAGGTTCAGTAACAACAATTACTTTTTCATAACCCTTGTCAGCAACCACTCCTGCGAGTTCCGCACTAATATCAAAATTATTCGATTCAACAACTGGCCAATTGGTTTGCGTCAATTCACGGTCAATTAAGACTGCCGGCATTTCGTCATCTTGCAAATCATTGTACTGTGCCCCATCCGTGCTAAGTGGTTGAATAATCAAGCCTTCAATTTGTTGGCTACGTAATTTTACAAATTGGTCGCGTTCACGATCTTCATTCGCGTTTGAATTCAACAAAATTGCATCATAACCGGATGCTTGTAAAATTGAATCGGCGCCTTTGAATAATTCTGTTGAGAAATTATCGTCAATGTTAGCAATCATTACGCCGATTAAGCCGGTCGCCTGGCGTTTCAATTTTTGCGCGGCTTTATTGGGCACAAAGTCATTTTCGGCAATAATTTTAGCAATCTTTTTTGAAGTTTCTTGTGACATCCGGTCTAGATGTCCGTTAATATAACGTGAAATTGTCGCAATGGAAACCCCCGCCAACTCGGCAATTTCAGTAATTGTTACTTTATCTTTTTCCATGTTTCTCGATCCGTTTACTAGATTTTTGCTAAATTTTATAAGTATTATCTGCTGGTTCAACATTAGCAGTCAAACTGCAGACAGTAGTATTTTCAGGACTTAAAAATTCATTCTTTATTAGCATACCAGACTTCTCAGATAATTAGCAATTAACGTTTGGCCTAACAAGGCTAAAATTTTTCTAGCGTGGAATTTGGATATATGTCTCAGATTGATTCCCACTACGAGGCTGGAACCAGTCTGGACACCGTGATGGAAGACAAGCATTTGAAGCCACAGTGCGGTCTTCAAATGTTTGCGAAGCTTGGTTCGCTAACGCGGTAACCATCTTCACAAATCCATAATCAGTAACGAAACCCGTTACTGATTATGCCATCACGGTGCGAGCTAAAGTCCAGCCTGTTTCCAGCCTCTTCGTTAGTTTGAGCAGGCAATCTAACTAGTTATATGCCGTAATCCTTGTCGCTGCAAGTTTAGTGGTAATCAATAATTCCACGCTTATCTAGCGGAGTGACATCATACATCTCATCACATTTTATAAATTCCACGTCAGACGCAATAGCGCCCCGAAAAAACAGCAAAAAACGGAATCAACCGTAAAATGGTGATTCCGTTTCATAATTTATTAATCTACTTGGCTAGCTTTAGCTTCATCCAAAATATCGCGCGCCTTCAAGGTCAACAAGTCGATAGCAACTTTGTTTTCACCACCTTCTGGCACAATCAAGTCCGCGTAACGCTTCGTTGGTTCAATAAATTGGTGATACATTGGCTTAGCAGTTGCCATATATTGGGAAATTACTGATTCGACCGTGCGCCCACGTTCAGCAACATCACGTTCCAAACGACGGATAAAGCGGACATCATCATCAGTGTCAACGTAAACCTTAATATCCATTAAATCACGTAAGCGTGGATCCGCAAAGACCATGATACCTTCAAGAATAATGACATCAGCTGGTTCAAGATGCCGAGTTTCTTTTGACCGTGTGAATTCTTTGTAGTCATAAACTGGCACTTCGATTGCTTCACGATTCATTAATTGCTTAATATCTTCAACGTACAAATCAGTATCAAAGGCGTCTGGGTGGTCGTAGTTAACGGCCAAACGTTCATCCATTGTCATTGCGTCTTGATTATTGTAATAGAAGTCTTGTTGCAACACTAAAATTGATTCGCCTTGTAATTGACTCAAGATAGCTTCAGTAACCGTAGTCTTCCCTGAACCTGAACCACCAGTTACCCCGATTACGATTGGTTTAGTTGTTGTCATGTTGATTATCCTCTTTGTTATCCGTGATTTAATTCCTTAATTATTATACTATTTTTTAACGTGCTTTTGGGAAAATAATCACTATGAATTTCCGGTACCTCAAGCTAACTGGTCCCAGCTAATTCACAGCATGCGTTATAATTAACGTATCAATAGTAACAGAAGCATTTGGAGGTAATCCTCATGAAATTACTATCAGTTATTCTCGTCGCACTCGCAATTCTGTTAATCACGATGTTCCACGTTACCCTCTTTTGGAACGTCATCTTTGCTGCCATCATCTTATTGTATGCCGGTCACGTTCTTTTCCACGCAAGCACCGTAAAAGCACCAGCCCACTAATTTAGGCTGACGCTTATTTTTATAGATTTATTTATGCTAGCGCGGGATTCTCATTTCTGGACTTTGGTTTAAGAATACTCATGTACCAACGAATATACCTTAGGAACTAGTTTGAGCGAATCACAAAATCAGCGATAACTGATTTTATTAAATCTACACCTCACGCCTGTTTTTTTGCTAGTTTGAGAATTATTACTAACTAACGCAGTGACGGCAATTTGCCGGCACGGAGTGGCCAATTTTATTCAATCCCACATCAGCCGGAATGGAGTCAATTTTATTTGTAATTAAATTTGGCCAAATGCGGAAGCGGTGATTGATGGGAATAACATTGGTAAGCGTTCAAATTCAGCTGGACCCCAACCAAATTCCATCGCTGGTAATACGGCATTAACAACTTCATCGGCCCGATCACTAATTTCAGTAATCCCCACTAAATGATGTGCTTTGTCGAAAACTAGGATGTTTTGGCCAAAGTTTTCATTACGCACTTGGCGATACCAATCATCACGCACGTTATTTTCTGTAATCTCATACACATCAGGATGTGCAGCGGCTTCATCAGGTGTTACCCCAGCCATCGCAATCCGTGGTGTCGTGAACGTCACCGTTGGTACATACGGATACTTGATTGGTGCAGTTGTTTCACCACTGAGTAATTTTGCCAAATAGTGTGATTCAAAAATTGCTGTCGGGGTTAGTTTAGGCACTTGCTTATCAACGACATCCCCTGCCGCATAGATTCCTGCAACTGAAGTTTGCAGGAATTCATCAACTACGACTCCTTTAGCATTATATTGCACACCAACTATATCTAAGCCGATATTTTCAACATTTGGTACCCGACCAGTTGCATTCAGCACATAGTACGTTTCTAATGCAAAATCACCAGCCCCTGAAATCAGGTAGTTTGCTCCCTGGGCCTGAACTTTTTCAACATCAGTATCCATGATAAAACGAACACCTTCTGCCTTCAAACTAGCAACTAGCTCTGTCACAAATGGTTGATAGAAGTTCGCTAAAATCGTCTCATGACGAACAATAACATCGACTTGCGCGCCCGCAGCTAAAGCGATTGTGGCAAATTCCATCCCAATGTAGCCACCACCTAAAATTGTGATGTGGGCTGGTATTTCAGCTAAGCTCATGAAATCTTGGCTATCGTGCAAGTATTCAGCACCGACGATTGCTAATTCATGTGGCCGTGCACCAGTCGCAATGACTAATTTTTCGGCCGTATATGCTTGACCATCAACGATGACTGTATGTGCATCTTGTAACCGTGCATGCCCCCGAATAATTTTTACCTGACCTGATGCCAACACTGATTCGATAAGTGCGGGCATTTTTTTAATGATTTCATGCTTATGAATCATCGTATCATGCCAATTCATCGTTTGTGCAGCCAAGCCACGTCCCGCCATTTGCTTGAGTAAATGGGAAATTTCAGCAGGTTCTTCTAAAGTAATCTTCGCGTTACAGCCATAATTTGGACACGTTCCGCCAACTAGATTTTCTTCAACTACACCAACTTTTTGACCGTTCAGCCCCAATGGTACTGCGCCATCAAATGCTGCGTGACCACTCCCAATAAATAATACATCAAAATCCATACTGTTCACCCCTCTAATTCTGTTTGGGTGCGCGCCGTTCAAAGTAAGAACTGCGAACATCCGTGAAATACGTACTACCTCAAGCATACCACCATCCGCCTAAGATAAATATTTTAAACTATCATTCGTTCATCAAGTACTTATACACTAGCGCACTAACCGTCACTTGAATTTCAGCATAATTGGCCAATACTTCGTTATAGATTGCAAGTTCGCCAGGCTTTAACGCTTCCCCCGCCGTCATTAAATCAACCAGTAGCGTGTACATTTGGCGTAATAGTGGTTGTTGCGTTTCCACGTCCCCGACTTGTCTATCTAACCGTGTTAACAATGCCGCAATCGAATTCTGCACTGGTTCAGTAGTCTTCACTGTGCTCACCATCAAATAGTCTTCTTTGGTAGTTATCCCCGTAATTTGCAGAAAACTACTAAAGACTTTGATGACGTCCCCAAGCACAACATCGGGTGCCCCAAAAGCATCAAACGAAATATAGAGTTCGCGGGTCTTAATATCTTGAAAACCACCCCATAATTCGTCAATTATCACGTCGTCACGGTAATGCGTTAACTCACTTAACCCCATGCGCATGGCTTTTACTTCTTTTTCAGTGTAAATCATTCGGTTTTCCATTGTCATTTTTCCTCACGTATTAGCTAAGTTAATTAATTTTACAACTTTTTTAGTACTGTTACTTAATTTATTGCAAACAAAAAGCACCCGATTAATTAAAATCGAATGCTTAATTTTAGCTATCTATATCTACTATTAGTTACCAACGATGGCTGAAAGAATCATAATTACAATCAAACCAACAACGGAAATCAATGTTTCAAGCACGGTCCAAGTTTTCAATGTTTGCTTAACATCCAAATCAAAGAATTCCTTGAACATCCAGAAACCAGCATCATTAACGTGTGAAGCAGCTAATGAACCGGCACCAATTGCGAGTACAACGAACACTGGGTTAACAGCTGTTTGTGCAGCAACGATTGGCGCAACGATACCAGCGGCAGTCATACCGGCAACAGTGGCAGAACCAACTGAGACACGGATGATCACGGCAATCAACCAAGCGAACAAGATTGGTGACATTGATGAGTGTGCGAACGCATCGGCAATTGCTTGTGAGATACCACCAGCCGTCAATACACCCTTAAATGCTGCACCACCACCAATAACTAAGAGCAAGTTGGCAATCGACTTAACTGCGTCACTCAAAGTCGTGTTAACTTCACCCATTGTCCGGCCTTGGTGCTTACCCATTGACCATAAGGCAAAGAGTAACGCAATAACCATCGCAATTAGTGGGTTACCCAAGAAGGCGATAATCCGTTGGAAAGTCGTTGGGTCAGTTAAGTAACCGTGTTGAGCAGCTTTAGTCATGGCAGCCCAATTAGCATCACCAATCACACCACCATAAACTTGTTTACCACCATTAACTACCATTGTGATAATGGTCGTCGCAACCATGAAGATTACGGCCATCAAACTTGTCAAAATTGACATTGCAAAGGTTGGTGTTTCTTCTAACTTAAATTGCTTAACATCACCTAAAGCATCCAAGTGTTTAGTAATCTTGAAAGCATCAGGCACATACTTACGCGCAACCCGTGTGAATAATGGACCAGCCACAATCATTGCAGGAATCGCAACAAGAATCCCATATACTAAGACCATGCCAATTGGCGCACCCAAGATGTTAGCCACGGCAGTTGGTGATGGTTGTGGAGGCAAGAAACCTTGGGCAGCTGATAAAGCAGTTGCCATTGGAATACCCAAGAAGAGCAAAGGTACACCAGCTTCAAGCGCAATGGTGAAGACGATTGGAATCAAAACAACCAATCCAACTTCAAAGAGCAATGAAATTCCAATGATAAATGAAGCAAAGGCAACTGCCCATTGGAGCCGCTTTTTACCAAATTTATCAATCAAAGTGCGGGCAATCCGATATGAACCACCTGAGTCAGAAACTAAACGGCCAATCATTGATCCGAAACCAAAGACGACGACCAGTTCCCCTAATGTACCACCGATACCGTTCTTCAATGCATCGGCGATCCCGGCGGGGTTCATCCCCAACGCCAAGGCAACTAAGATTGAAACAACAATCAGCGTTACAAATGTATTAATCTTATACTTCAAGATTAACGTCAACAAAAGTGCAATACCTAAAACTAATATTAAAAATGGCCAAATGTTAAAACCATTAACGGCTAATGCGAACAATCCAGTTTTAGGATCGCTTGTCAGCCCTGCTAAAATTACCATTTTAACTTTCTCCTATTACTATTATTTTGTATTTATTTCTGAAACCGCTTTTTCTAGTACAAGTATATGTTAGTTACATCACTTCTCATTTGCAAGCGTTTTTTGAAAAAAGTTTTCAAAATTGTTGAGTTCTGTTGAAAATTTATTTCATAGTTATCATAGCGTAAGTTTCACCTCGCTTTAACTGATAACATATTTTTCAAGCACCCAATAACATACTTACGTTACCGTAAATTCACGGCTAAAATTTTTCTAGCGTGGACTTTGAATATGTGTCTCAGACTGATTCCCACTACGAGTCTGGAACCAGTCTGGACACCGTGATGGAAGACAAGCATTTGAAGCCACAGTGCGGTCTTCAAATGTTTGCGAAGCTTGGTTCGCTAACGCGGTAACCATCTTCACAAATCCATAATCAGTAACGAAACCCGTTACTGATTATGCCATCACGGTGCGAGCTAAAGTCCAGCCTGTTTCCAGCCTCTTCGTTAGTTTGAGTAGGTAGTCTGACTAGTAATATGCCGTAATCCTTGTCGCTACACGTTTAGTGGTATCATACATCTCATCACATTTTATAAATTCCACGTCAGACGAAATACAGCCAATAAAAACTCGCAAAATCCATTATCGACAACGATTTTGCGAGTTTTTGGCTTGATTTAATTTTGTTATTAATCTTGTCCGAGTAATTCTTTGGCTTCAGCAGCATCACTAGTGGCATTGGCGACGACGGTTTTAGCGCCGTGCTTAAACATCCGGACATACAATAGGTAAACTAATACTTGCAAACCAATAATTGAAGCCAGCAAGATTAGTACATCCCCATTTATTTGACTCAGATAACCAATTGAAATCGTGTGCCGTAATGCATCCACGGCGTACGTCATTGGCACAAATGGGTGTACGGCTTGATAAAAGTGTGTCGTCAAGAACACGGGATACGTTCCACCCGCAACCGATAGCTGCAAGAACATGTAGACTAACGCCACCAACATTCCTAGTGGACCTAAGCCTAGCTTCAAGAACGTAATCAGGCTCAAATACGTCAATGCAGCTAAACTTAATATCCCAACCGTTATTACCGGATGGTTGGCATTAAAGCCCCAGATAAAGTGTAATGCTAAGTAAATTCCCAAGCCTTGCAAAATCGCAAGTGGTCCCAAGATAATGAATTTTGATAACCACATTTGGCCCGCAGTCTTAACTTGAGCATACCGCCGTTTAACATCAAACAATGTTGTCAGCACAATTGAACCCGTCCATAGCGCAACTGATAACATGTATGGTGCCATAGCTGTCCCATTGTTAGGGACAGGCGCGGTTTCGTGTTGTTTGGCAGCCACTGGGTTAGCAACAGCATTCCCATTGGCCTTTTTCGTAGGAATTGCGTTTAACTTATCGGCCCCACTATTCAATGAATCCGTTAAACTGTTTTGACCGGTCATTAACTTGCCTAACCCGGTATCTAAAGTTTTTGCACCTGTCCCGAGTTTATCCGTTCCAGCAGCCAATGCAGTCGCTCCAGTTGCCAACTTCTCACTACCACTCGCTAATTGGCCATTAGACCCAGTTAAGGTCCCTAAACCACTGGCGACTTGTTGGGCACCATTATTTAATTTAGGTGCTTGGGCATTTAGTTCACCGATACCAGTAGCTAATTTAGCGACACCGCCAGTATAAGTTGTTAAGCCAGTTTGTAAGTTCTGTAATCCTGTCGTCATTTTTCCAAGACCACTGGTCACTTTTTGTGAACCAGGTTGTAACTTACTAGTGATGGCAGTCTTTACTGTTGTCATCCCTGTCGTTGTTGCTTGCACGCCAGGGTTTAATTTTGCTTGGTAACCTGAACTCAAGGCTGCCAATTGTGGAGCAATTTTTGCTAAGCCAGGATCACCAGCAGTCGCGCCAGCCGTTGCAGCTTTGCTTAAAGCCGCTATGTTGCTAGCAAAATCACTGCTTCCGCTTTGCAATTGTTTCAAACTGGTAGTGTCAATTTTACCCGCCAGTTCATTTAATCCGCTAGTCAGTTGTGCACTACCCGTTTGCAATTCACTAGTGCCATTCTTGGCGGCCTTGGCTCCCGCATTAAGTTGTTGTGAATTTTGATTAAGTTTTTGGACACCGGTATTCACCTTTTTTAAATTCTTAGCAAATGCGGCCGTACCAGTTGCGACTTTTTGACTACCACTAGCTAATTCGGTCGCGCCTGCCAAATACTTCTTTAAACCCAAACTCAAAGTTTCCTGACCATTTGAAAATGACAACATCTGATCATTTAATTCATCAAGGCCATTAGTTAGTTTGCCACTGCCATCAGCGAGTTTTTGTCCGCCGTTAGCAAGTTGTTGACTCCCATCGGCAGCCTTCGCCATTCCTTGACCTGTCTTGTGAATACTATCGAGGATACTTTGGGCGTATAACTTCGTAATATTGGCAGCAACCTGTTCCTTTAATATTGAAGCGGCTTGCGATGTCATTTTCTCAGCAATATAATTACGCCCCGCTGCGGTATCGTATTTCAAGACCATTTGCTTGGGGTGCTTGGTTAACACCGTTGTTGCATTTTTTGAAAAATCCTTTGGAAACGTGACAACCATGTAATACTTGCCTTTTTCCAAACCATTTTGCGCGGTTGCTTCGCTGACAAAATGATAATCTAGCGCTTTCGTTTTCTTCATTCCGGTAACTAATTCATCACCAATTTTGAGTTGTTTGCCATTAATTTGGGCTGTCTCATCCTGATTTACAACCGCCACGGGCAATTGATTAACCTTCCCATATGGATCCCACATTGAGCCCACAAAAATCATTCCGTAGACTGCTGGCAATAACACAACTAAAATTGCGCCAATTAACAAAAATTTACTTTTTAGTACGCGACGCCATTCTATCGATACCATTGCTCTTTCCTCCTCATAATTCTTACACTCGGATACCCAGTTAGCTCCTCATAATTTTAATTACAGAACTGTCCAAGTTTAAAACGGTTTAAAATCGTTTTACATTCGACTGTATTTTTTAATTATTACATTCAGATTTCCAAACATTAAAATTGCATTCGTTAAACAACCTGTTCAATATATAAGTTATTGTAAATCGCATTAGACCGGCGTTCAATGTACAATATTGTACATATTGTTCAACGTTTTATGGTACAATATTTTTGATAATTAACACTGAATGTGATGCAATTAAAATTGAAAAATCGATCCATCTAACGCGCCAATCCGGTCAATGAAATTATGAGGTGGTCATTATGAAACAAACAGCAATCAATAAGCGGACTGAAGAAAAAATCCGGCAAGCTTTCTTACATTTATTAAACGAGCACTACTTCACTCAAATCACGATTAATATGCTCGTCAAAGAAGCTGGTGTCAGTCGCGGAACGTTCTACGTCCACTATGAAGATATTTACGCGTTACGCAAACAAACCCAAGCTGTCATTCTCCAACAGCTTGGGACTAAGACCCGTGATGGTTTAATTGCGATGGTAGATGATTATCAACATGGCAACCATGATATTCCGAGCTTAGCGGTTCATCTGGAGCCCGGCTTAGTCAATGCGTTTAATTTGCGTAAATCAATTCATGGTCTTGCGACGAATGCCGGTTACGCCGATTTTCGTAAATCATTGCACGACAAGTTTCATACCATGCTTTTTCGCCGTAACCTCTTTCATGCAGATATTGTCGAATCAATGTCTGCTGTCCCAGATGATTATGTTGAAGAACTAATTGTTACCAGCATGTTATCCATGATTGCGTACTGGCTTAACAAAGACAACCCGGAAACCCCCGCCGAGTTTGCAGTCATTCTTTTGCAAACGCTCGTCATAGCTCCAATCCATCTGTAAGCACCTAAAGCCATGAGCTATGGGCTGGAACATAACTTATCCAGCCCACAAAATAAGCCTGACTTCTCCTTATTAAGGTAGAAATCAGGCTTATTAATATGCAACAAAAGGCCGCAAACCGCCTTTTGTTACACTTCTTATTTAGTTATTTCATTAAGCTAAGTTTGGGAACCAGATGGCAATTTCGCGTTCCGCACTGGCTGGTGAATCGGAACCATGCACAACGTTTTTAACCGCGTTGCCTGGCCAATCACGCCCGAAATCCCCCCGCACAGTTCCTGGAGCTGCTTGTGTGGGCATGGTCGTTCCCATTAATGAACGCCAACCTTCTACCACATTCTCACCTTCAATAATAATTGCAACTACGGGGCTTTCCGTCATATAACTAACAATTTCTGGGAAAAATGATTTTTCAACCAGCTCTGCATAATGTTCTCGCAAGATTGTTTCCGTTGCTTGGACCATTTCTAAAGCCACTAGGCAATAACCCTTACGTTCAATCCGCCGAATAATATCACCGGTTTTGCCTCGTTGCACACCATCTGGCTTAACAATTACTAAAGTTCGTTCTGTCATGTATTTTCTCCTCTTGTCTTATTCCATTTTCCATACACGAGAATGCCCAACCAGCTCCTCTTATTTCGTAAATACCACGCGTCCGGTATCTTAGTGACACCTTATCGCCTTATTTAATTCGGATACCTAATGTGGTTCCGCAAAATATTTTTTCATTGATTTAAGTATATCAATAATCAGCAAATTTTGAAAACGCTTACGCTCAACTATAACAAAAAGCCCAACTCACAATGTGAATTAGGCTACATTTTAATTCCAGCAATTTATAACAAATGCATATAAGTTTGCTTCGGCTTTCCGTCTGGTTTGACGGCTGGATTCTCTAAGTCTTCTAAATATTCCATTTTAGTACCGAATAGTGACTGTAAAAATTCAAGTTTAATCTGGAACTCCTTTAAAAACATCGCTAATGTCATTGGTGACATTCTAAAGAGTCCCGTCAAAATTGAAATATTCCGGCCGGCCAAATAAATCATATCAGTATCATCACCGGGTTCACGACGTTCCCATTTTTCACGCCGTAATTCCGTCATGAGCTTGCCTGCAACATCTGGTTCATACATCTCCAAAATTAAAGCGCGGCGTTGAATATTTTTCACAGAAACCTGAAAATGCTCTCGAATTGGCAAATACTCAACCAAATGCGTCGGATCCTTAATTGCTTTATTAAACGTCTTCACAAATTCTTCCGTCGGTAACAACAGTTCATATGCAAATTCAATCGCTTCATGCGTCAAATCACGAAAATCTTGCGCCGAAATTGTATTCATATCAATGCCTTGATGTAATAGTAAATGACCAAGCTGTTGTGCCAAGACAAAATTACGATCAACTTGTGCGTACAGCGCATTGCCAAAAGCAATATACGCCGTACCGTTATCCGTCCACAAACTATATGGCTTAATTTCAGTATCAGTCTTATAGTCTAGTACGCGGATGCCAGCAATTTCCAACGCTTGCAAAAGTTCATAATTTTGTTGTATTTTTAATTTTTCGCGGACTGTTTCCGCAATTGTGGCGATACTTGTACCTAGCAAATACTGATTTAACGCGTATTTGCGCAATTCATCGATTGTGAACTTAGGAAAAACTAATCCGGCTGCTGCCCGGTTAATAATCGCATCAACAAACTGCACCCGGCGTAATTGTGCCTTCGTTTTTGTACGTAATTTCCAGTCATCGCGATCAAAAAATATTGCTTCTTCATCGACACTATCTTCTAAAAAGCTTGCCGCATAAAAGAAATCCGGCTGTACAAAAAAGAATTCTGCCAAATCATTTACAATCTCAATAGGTGGCTGCATGAAACCCGCTTCTACATTGCGAAAAAATTTCGCGTTACTTTCTAATTGCTCTGCTAAATATTCCACAGTTAGATTATGTAATTCACGTACCTGTTTTAATTTTAATCCATTAAACACCGTCAACCTTCCTCCGTTTCATCATACTATTCATTTTACACTAGTTTAGTCATATTCGTGAATATGAAAGCACGTCTCCGGCTTTTTTGTGTATTTCATTCAAATTCGTTAGCGTAGCTTTCAATGCGCTACTTGTTATGCACAAAAAGCATTAACATCACGCGGCAATAACAATAACCAATAGCCATGTTTGTTGTTGTTTGTATATAACAACATATCGTATATTAACTTTAACCCAATTAACAGCTATTACTAGTTAAGGCTTATAGTTTCACTTATTCAACCAACTTCGATAAAATGAAGGTAAGGAATATTGGACTTCTTTCATACGTATTAGGGACAATACTGAAAGGATGGACAAAATAATGAAAACATTACGCACATTTAAATTTACTACCATTGCATTTATAATGCTTGCAATGATTTCTTTGACAGGGTGTGAATCAAAGAATGCGGAAACTAATCCCACTACTCAAAACAGCTCTGTACAAATTAATAAAACTGATGTCACAAATCTTTCCGAAAACAAGCTAACACCAAAGCCACTTCGGGAATACTTAACCCATCAGAATCAAGCAGACCATGATTACATCTTTCAATACAATAAAACCGAAAACACCGTTAATCTAACGCCAATCGGCAATAAAGCACTTGAAGTTGAAGAATATCTTGATGGTCAGCTCTCAGCTGCAGATTGGGCTGACTATATGTTGGACGTGACGCAAATTTCACTTGCGATTGGTGCTATCTCGCCAACGACCAGTGTTAATGTTATCGATCCTGCTGATCATAGTAGCCTCCTCTATTCTGTTATCAATGGACAGCCAACTTTTAGCATCGCAGACAATAATCTCTAACGTATTTACGAACGACCTTTTTGGGGTCGTTTTTTTATTGGCCCAGAAAATAAATTCTGCTAACTTTACGCAACTATCCCATCAATTCCACATACCAAATATCGTCATAAGCAACTTGGGTCTCAGCAATTACAATTCCTGTATCTGTATAACCATTGAGGTTGCCAATAATGTCAGCCGCAATGTGATGTTCTTGGTCTTGACTAGCACGTTGTAACAACACCGTTTTATTTTTTAGCTGAGCCTGTAGTAGCACTTGGCCAATTTCTGATAGCGATTGTTGCGGATGCTGCTGGCGCGCCTCAACGGCCATCTCATCTGCTTGAGTTTGTTCAATTACCTTGGTATGGTCACTCAGATAAAAGCCACCCCATTTCAACATGCCACGGTCACTAGCATCGCGAATGAAAATATTGGTCCGTTCTTCATCGTACGCATCATCATCAAAATAAACTTCACTCATAGCTATTTCCACCGCGATGACCACCAACTAACCCGGCCCGCTCAATTGCCGTCCCACCTGCTAATAAACTACTTGCTTTAACCAAAGCAGTAAAACCGAAGCGCTTACGGATATTATCAACAACTCGGTCAACCTGATTGTTCTGAATTTGTCGTTCGGGAGCGGTAAATAAATCTAATTGTTGCCCAACGTCTGGAACCAGTTGACTGTAATAAATGCCAATATGGCGCACTGGTTCACCGGCCCAATTTTTATGGAATAATTCGAAAATTGCATTAGTCAGCTCACGTGAATTGTTAGTCGCCGTAATTCGGACTTGGTTAGTGAAACCATTTCGTCCCGTAGCTGCGCTATGATTTGAAAAGCCTACATATAATGAGGCCTGTGTTGCTTGATACTGATGCTTGCGAATTCGTGCTGCTACTTGTTCTGCAATTTCACGAATCACAATCACTAGTTCAGCCGCTCTTTGATAATCACGTGGTAAGACTTGTGAATTACCATACGACTTGGACTTAGCAAAAACTTTCTCACGCACAACCGCCCGATCAATTCCCCAGCTTAACAGAAATAGTTGTTGTCCAATGACCCCCAATTTTTGTTTGAATTTATATGGATTATAATGGGCTAAATCACCAAGCGAATTAATTCCTAATGCTCGTAGTTTTATTGCGGTTCTGCGTCCAATTGACCACACCTCATCAAGTTCTGTAATCGGCCACAATACCGTTGGCACGTCTTGATAATGAATTGTACCAATCATCGTGCTTTCGTGCTTAGCGACTAAATCTAGTGCTAATTTTGCCAACGTCGGATTATCACCAATACCAACGGTCACATACAATCCCAACTTATCAAAGACTTCGCGTTGGATACGGTGTGCTACTTCAGTTGGTGTCGCACCAAATAATTTCCACGAGTGTGTTAAATCAAGAATTGATTCATCAATAGAATAACGATGTAAATCTTCTTCGGCCACGTATTCTTTAAAAATTTCATTAACCTTCATATTCATGGCAATATAATAATTCATCCGGGGCTCAACAATCACTAAATCAGGGGCATCAGGTAAGTCCTTCACTCGGGACACGTTGGTAATCCCGTATTTCTTTTTAGCGGCTGGCGATGTTGCCAAAATCAGACCAGCACCGGTGTTTTTAGCCATCGACGCGACCACTAACGGCACCGTCAAAGGATCATCGCCACGAGATACAGCTTCACAACTCGCATAAAACGACTTCATATCAATCAAAAATATCACTGAATGCTGTTCATTACTGTAGTCATACATTATCGTCACCCTTTCATAAACATTCGTTCCCCTTTGTTTTCTTTTATTATATACATACGAACAATAATTCGCAAGAAAACAAATTGTTAAGTATGTACTTGGGCTAATTACGCTATCTTGCGCTTAAATTTTTCAGCACAATGCAAAAAAGTGTACCCGATGCGAATTCCACAGGATACACTACTTTTAATCTTCTTCAATTTGTTTTTCGAGATAGTCAACGTAGGCTTTGCCCTCCGTTAACCGTGTAAAAATATCAAATTGTAATTTGTATGATTTAAGGATCTCAATTATTTCCGCTTTTAAATCAATAAGTCACACCACCTTTTTCATACGCTTCATCAGCGCTATGGACATTGGCTAGGATAAATGCCTCCATCGCTTGTTGCCAAGTAGCATCAATACCAAAATCAACGGTGTCAGAACTGATTCCATCCGTGCGTGACGGAATGTACGCTGGATGTACGCGTTGTAGCGTTTTACGCGCCCGACAATCTGAATACATGTAGTACTTGTCATCCAACTCCACCGTCGCAACGATTTGGTCAGGATAATAAAATTTATCATCATAGTGGGTAATTTTCATTGTAATTTCCTCGTGGTTTTAATTTGTTAACTTAATTATCCCAAGAAAATGTGAAAATTTTTTGAATGAACCCTTAATAAGGTATACTAATTATTATTAAGCAACCTAAAGGATGGAAAACATGGATACTGAAGAAATTATGGCAACCCTCTATGCCAAAGCAAATGATGGTACCGGTAGTGATCGTTTAAACAAAATGTTCGATAAGACAATTGAATTTAGCCTGCGTGACGGTGAAAATAAAACCAATCTGAAAACAGCTTTTGTTACTTTGTACGAAGAATGGGCGACCGCTAACAATGCCTGGGAAGATGCCCAAACTAGCACCATTCAAGCATTACGGCTTAAATACCCCGATATGAGTGCCATCGAACAACTCCAAGATGAATACATGACTTGGTACGATGAACATGCCGATACCAGCGTTGACGAAATTGATGCAGCTTTTGAAGACATGATGAGTATCCTCAAGCCTGCTGACTTGAAAACCATTGAAGCTGAATTTAATCAGGTAGAAGCATAATACAATAGTTTAAAAACGCAGAAACGACTCTTTTTGGAGTTTGTTGCTGCGTTTTTTTTCATATTAATCGCCCAGAAATTAATAACCTCAACAAAAAAGACGCCTACAAATTTATGTAGACGCCCATTGATTACCTAATCAAATTCAACTTTATTTTGTGTTTCTTCAACTAATCCTTCGACAGCTTCTTCAACCACTGCGATTGGGTTGACGTCGTAGATCACCTTTTTAAAGAAAGCTGTTAAAAATTGTACGGCTGGGCCACAAGTTGCTGCGCAGACAACCGTAATCAGACCAAAGGTACCACCAAGTGCAAAGCCAATGATTGTCAAGCAAACATCCATCGTAATTTTTGAACGTTGAATGCTCCAACCGGTCTTTTCAGCAATTGTGAGGAAAAAGCCAGAGAATGCATCCACACCAATGTTACTAGCAATGAACATACCTAATCCAACGTAGATTAGCGTAATTCCACTCGCACCACACAGTAAACGCGTTACTAAGGCATCGTTAGTAAAAATCATGGGATGGAGCTTACTACCAATTGATACAAAGAAACCATAAGGAATCATGTACAAGAACGTCCCAATGTTGATTAATTTACGATTCAAGACGAACAATACTAACAACAAACCAATATTAATGAAGTTTGAGATGAATCCTAGTTGACTCAAATCCAAACCTAAAATCGCGCGAATCCCATCGTAAAAAATCCCAATCGGGTCGTTACCCAATGCCGTATTACTATTAAATGCCACCCCAACTGAGATGAAGAAAATTCCGATCAGTGAAACAAGCACTGATTTGACTGACAAATTTTCGTTAATTAACTTTTTCATATCCTAAACATACTCCCTTTAAATAATTACTTAATTAATTCGTTCTGCTAGGTGCGTGTCTGGATTAATGGCTACTATGCGGTACCCCGTAGCCAACACGCTCGCCTGCCGCTATTATATTTTACCATCTAATAAAACGTTTTACTAATACGTTCTTTTCATAATAGCGGTTACAATTAACAGTTGCATGAAGTAATGATGACTTTTCTGTGAATCAGCACGCAAAAACAATCATGAGTCGCTTAATCACAATTGTTTTTTCACGTTAACTTAACTTTTTAGCTAGCCAATAAACTGTTGCGGATAAAGAATCGTCTGAATTAACCGAGTATCCTTGCGTAATATCCGTAAACTGACATTCAGCCCGCCACCATCTGGATACGTTAATGCCTTCAATTGTGGTGTTTGCCCACTAGTCAAAAACCGATAGTTAATAATTGGCTCCCACTCGCTTACCAAAACTCGTTGTGCTACCCCACCATCATTAGCTATGAATGATTTTGTATGGATATAGCAATGCAAATCCAATTTAGCAACTAAATAATCCAACCGAGCGGCGCCCAATCCTTGCGTAATTACGTAGAATAACTGATAGTTAATTGGCTCATCGACTAGCAAGTCAAAATCTGCGGTTACGCGATACACTGGGCCGCGAAAACATGTACCATTATCAATTAATTCCAATTCTGTCGGAATGATATCATTACAAGTCGCCGCATCTAATTCAAATTTCGTGTTCGGTGCTGCCAAAATTAACGCTACCTGATCAATTGTCCCCGCCTGTAGTTGCAGGCGAAATGACATTTTTTTATATAGGATTGTCATATTAGTTGCTAGTGACTCACTATCATCAACCATCGGCCCCGTTTTCTCGCCATGTTCAAATCGTAATTGCGTAATTTGATAAACGATTTTACGTTTTGAATGAAACAATAACGCGTCAATCAGCAACCCAATCGTACCAACAATTATGATTCCTAAAACTCCGGTCACGATACTATTATTAATCCCCAAAAATGTCATTTACGCTTTTCCTCGTTCATTTTCCAACCTAATTAAACGATTACCCCAACAATAATCTACATTTATGATTATATCCCCTACTATAATCATAAATGAAATTTCGCCCAGCGACACATATTTGCTTAAACCACGTTTTTTGCGCTTAAACGACAAAATCGACTTGCTTTAAGGCATATAATTTTATCTTAAGAAAGAAAACCGCCTTTTAAGAAAATATGGCACAAACACCTCAAAATATTGTATCCTTTACTTATCAAAATGGAGGAATCTGTAAAATATGTATAAATCACGTTTAATAACTTTAACCATTATCACACTAAGCCTGACACTCGCACTATCACATACGCCAGTTCATGCCACAGCTATCGAAACTTCAACGAACAAAATCACGAGTTTGTCCGTTAGTAACCGTAAAACCACATCAACACTTGATTTAATTGTTGACTGGTTTAAAAAATTATAAACAATGATTGCAATCTCACCGGTTCAAGGCCTAGTCGAAGAAATCATTAACTCTTGGAGCTTAATTATTCTCATCTACTGGTTCGTCCCTGAACTGCGGGCCGTCAAACTCTTTAATATTTTTAATCTCGTGATGCTTTTCGTCTTACCGCTCCTCGGTAATACAAGTTTTATCGTGTACTTAAGCTATATCGCCTTGTTATGTCTGATTATTGTGCGTAAAACCACGCAATACGAACAGTACATTATCGGTATTTCATTTGCTTGGATGATTTGGGCGTTGTCTGAACTAACTGCTGATTGGCTTTGTACTAACTTTCTTTTTAAACAAGCTGCTGATGTTGGATCTTTTGGCTGGGTACCGATGTTAAGTGATGACGGGCTCGGACTCATCCTGATTGTCTTAACTGGATTGTTCGTCAAATCACAACTCGCTGTTGCCTCGCAAAACTTCGCTTTTTTTGAAGCGGAATTCAAACGTAGCATGCTCGGCGCCGCCGTTGTTTTAGCATTGGTTGGAACTAGCTTAATTTTCATTGTCCATACCGTGCATTACAAAGGTTATAACAGCGGTATCGTTGTCATTGCTTTCTTTTTTATTATCATCATTAGTATTTGGCTCTACCGAATGTTTAATCGAATGTATCAACGCCTAGTTCAGCAGAAACTTGATATTGCCAACTATGAATTTTTACAGCAATACAATGAATTATTAGTTGATTCTGATAAACAAGCGCATGCTTTTCGCCATGATATTTCTAATTTGTTATTGGGGATTGAAGGCTACGCTGATGAAGGTGATATTCCTGGCTTAAGTAATTATCTCAAACAAGTTTTGGATCTCACCAACCAACGTTTTGGTTCTGATGCAATTTCAACTGAATTAGCCAAAGTAACAAATTTGGGGATTAAGCACATCCTATTGCGCAAAATCCGCCTCGCTCAGCAACTTGGTATTCATGTTTCGCTCGTAGTTGACACCGACTTTAATCTTGGCTTGACTGATGTTGAAGCCGTACGATTACTTAGCATCTTAGTGGACAATGCGATTGAAGCGACGCAAACCAATCCCGAAAATGGTCAGATTGTGATTGCGCTCGTCCATCTCCCCGAAGAAAATCGGTTGGTCATCAAAAATACAATCACGGAATCCGTTGATATTGAACACCTATACGACTTTGGGCATAGTACGAAACCTAACCATAGCGGAATTGGGCTCAACACTGTTCGCGACATTGTTAATCAATACGACGTCGCCCTACTCAGTCTCCAAGCAACACCTAATTATTTTCAAATTACCCTGACCGTTCAGGAGGCAACCCCATGTTAAACGTATTTATTGTTGAAGACACACCAGAGTTAGCAACAACCTATGAAGCGCATATTAATAAACAAATTTTTATCAACGACTATAACGCTGCTGTTACACTCGTTTGTAACAATTCAGCCCCCGTTTTAGAACAGCTCAAAGCGCAACAAATTCAGGGTGGTTTATATTTCTTAGATATTGAAATTGCCGATAAAGTGACTAATGGTATTGATTTAGCCATGGCCATTCGTAATCTCGATATTGATGCTGCAATTGTTTTTTTAACTTCCCATGATGAGATGGTGATGCCGGCAATTGAAGCGAAAGTCACCATGCTGGATTACATCATTAAAACTTCAGGACTTGAGAAATCAAAGCAACGGATTACCGAAGATTTAGCGTTGGCAATTAAGCGCAATATTCAAATCAATAAACAACGCACCGGTTTTGTTTATTCAATTGGCACCAAAAAGTTCACGGCACAACCTGACGACGTCCTCTATCTTGAATCAGCCGCCAGTGACCACAAATTAATTTTGCATCAAGTCAACGAAATCAATGATTTAAACGGGAATCTCAACGTCTTTGAAAAAGACTACGATTTTCTAGTGCGTATTTACCGTAGCATCTTGGTTAATGTCAACAAAATTGTTACGGTTGACACTAAAGCACGTACCGTGACACTAACGAATGGTATCGAACTACCAATTTCCACGCACTACATGAAGGAGCTTATTAAAAATCGCATGTAGCATTAGTCTTTTGTCGTACATTAATGGGTAATATGCCGTAATCCTAATTACTTGTCGCTGGGACATAAATTGTCCAGCCGGTAAAATAAGCCGAATTTCTCCTTATCTTAGTAAGGTAGAAATTCGGCTTATTAACGTGGTCCTGTCGGTTCTGTACTTCTCAATCATCAAATTACTGAGATTCTGCTATCATTTTTTCCATGCTACTGCGGCCTGTTTTTCGCTGGTTTGAGCACTATTACTAGCACGCAGTGACCATGGCCAATCCCACGTCAGACGAAATGGACCTAAAATTGGCGGAACCGTTGATAACGTTGTGCCACCAATTCCGCTGGTGTTAAAGCTTGTAAAGTTGCTATTTCCGCGGTTAATTGCTTCTGTAACCAGGCAAATAACTTGTCGGTTCGGCGTTGGTCAGGCACAATTTGTTCAATGACGCCTTTTCCTAGTAAATCCTTTGGCGTCAATCCGAGTAAATCAGCAGCCTCACTACTCCGGCTTGCATCTTTCCACAAAATTGCGGCAAAGCCCTCTGGTGATAATACGGAATAAGTTGCATGTTCAAACATCCACACTTGATCACTAGTCGCTAGCGCCAATGCACCACCTGAACCACCTTCCCCGTAAACAATCGCAATCATAGGTACTGGTAGCGTGATGCTTTGGAGGATACTTTCGGCAATTGCTTGACCTTGGCCCATTTCCTCGGCGTCTTTACCTGGATATGCCCCCGGAGTATTAATCAAAGTAATCACTGGCCGATTAAATTTAGCCGCTTGTTGCATCAAGCGTTGCGCTTTCCGATATCCACTAGGTAATGGTGAACCATTATGGGTCCGCATTTTGTCCGCAAATTCACGCCCCTTATCAATTGCGATGATTGTCACTGGTTGCTCGGCTAGCATTCCGATGCCGCCAACAATTGCTGGATCATCGAAAGCTTGGCGATCTCCATGTAGTTCGATAAAATCATGCACCACTCCGTTTATCAATTCAAGTGCCGAATACCGATCCTCGCGCGCCAATTTAACCACTTCAGTGGGTGTTAATTCTCGTTTAAAAATGCTCATTTATGTTAACCTCGACTCATTTTTATTAGTTTACTAATGGTCACTGGTAAGTCTACTCTTGGAACAATCGCATCCAAAAAACCACACGTTTGTAGCATTTCAGCTCGTTGAAAATCTGCCGGTAGCTTTTCGTGGAGCGTTTGTTCAATTACCCGGCGCCCGGCAAAGCCAATCAAAGCATGCGGTTCAGCTAAAATCACATCGGCTTGCATCGCAAAACTCGCCATAACCCCACCAGTAGTTGGGTCAGTTAACACGGATACATATAGTAAGCCCGCCATACTGTGTTGCGCGACCGCCCCAGAAACTTTGGCCATCTGCATCAATGAATTAATTCCTTCTTGCATCCGGGCACCACCTGAAGCTGTCAGCAATATGACCGGTAACTTTTCTAGCGTCGCCCGTTCAAATAAACGCGTAATTTTCTCACCAGTTTTAGCGCCAAGTGATCCCATGATAAAATGCGCATCCATGATTCCAAGAGCCACTTTTTGACCATCAATTGTTGCGATACCAGTCAACACCGCCTCATTGAGACTAGTGATTTGCTTGGCCCGCGTTAATTTATCAGCATAACCAGGAAATTCAGTTTTATCGACCGTCACATCCGCATCAATTTCCGTAAATGCAGTCGTTAATTGCGTCACCCGTTGCCGTGCGGTCAGGCGAAATCCATAGCCACATTGCGGACAAACTTGCAGTTCACCTAATTCCTGCCGATAGATTGAATGCTGACAGATTGGACACGCGACCCACATGTCGTCAGGAATTTTGTCATGTAACGTTTGTACGGCGACTTGTGGTAAGGTGTGATCTTTATGAAAGAGTTCCATTGCCTGCGACCTCCTGTGTAATTTCAATATCCTGAGCTTGTGTTAGCGTTTGCTGCCATTTAGGTAAAAATGCGTCTTCAAGATATTTGGTATTGAATTGTCCGTTGAGCACTTGTTCATCATGCACAAGTGCGCGTTGAAACTCGGCATTGGTTTCCACCCCTTGAATAACTAATTCGTCCAACAAACGTTGCAAGCGCGTAAATGTCGCCGTACGTGTTGGCGCACTCGCAATGATTTTACCGAGCATCGAATCATAAAATGGTTGCACTTTGCCACCCGTGAATAAATCGGTATCAATCCGCACACCATTCCCACCAGTCGGCAGATACAAATATTCAATCGTCCCTGCACTAGGAGCAAAATTGCGGGCGGGTCGTTCTGCATTTAACCGCACTTCAACAGCATGCCCGTGTATCTGAATATCCGTTTGTTTCAAGTTAAGTTCACGATTAGCGGCAATCATAATTTGAAATTGTAACAAATCTAAGCCAGTTACCATCTCCGTAACAGGGTGTTCAACTTGAATTCGGGTGTTCATTTCCATGAAATAAAAACTGCCATCAGTATCTTCCAAAAATTCAATCGTCCCAGTGCCACGGTAATCTAAGGTATCCGCCGCTTTGACTGCCAACTCCCCAAGATACGCCCGCTGCTTAGCTGTAATACCACTCGCTGGACTTTCCTCTAAAACTTTTTGATTGTTACGTTGTAATGAACAGTTCCGTTCGGGCAAATAAACGGCATGTCCAAAGTTATCACGTAAAATTTGAACTTCAATATGCCGGACATTCGTGAGAACTTTTTCTAGATACATCGCCCCATTACCAAATGCTTGCTGAGCTTCACGTTGCGCTTCAACAAATTTCCCTGGTAGTTCTGCTAACGTTTTAATCATCCGCATCCCTTTACCACCGCCACCAGCCGCCGCTTTCAACAGTACTGGCAAACCGACTTGTTGTGCGACGCTTTGTGCTTCCGTAGCATCGTGTAAAAAACCAGTTGAGCCAGGAATGACGGGAATTTCGGCTTGACGCATATATTCACGAGCATTGGCTTTGTTCCCCATCAAATCAATCGTCTCAGGCTTAGGGCCAATGAACACCAAATTAAGGTCGGCTACCATTTGCGCAAACATACTATTTTCAGCTAAAAATCCATACCCAGGATAAATTGCTTCGGCACCGGTAATCACCGCGGCGCTTAAAATATTTTGCATGTTCAAATACGAATCTGTCGCCTTAGGTCCACCGACACAAATGGCTTCATCGGCTAACTGGACATGTAAACTTTGAGCATCGGCACTAGAATAAATAGCCACCGAAGCAATTCCCATTTCGCGTAACACTCGCATCATCCGGGCCGCAATATCCCCACGATTAGCGACTAATACTTTTTTAAACATGATTTACCTCATAACTCCATTAAGTTTGGTCATCGACGTACCATTGTTTCATTGATGTGGTACGTTAGAATGCCGCTTCACAATTATTCAATTACAAAGGTTAATTCCGCATCGACCGCCTTTTTATCACCAATATACGCAATCCCTTTACCAGCACCGATGTTGCCCCGGATACGTTCTAGCGTAACTTCTAAGCGTAACTGCGTACCCGGACGACTCATTTTGCGAAACTTGGCACTTTTGATGCCCCCAAAATAAACAGTTTTGCCGGCAAATTCAGGCATCGTCAACAAGGCGACCGCCCCAGTTTGAGCAAGGGCTTCAACAACCAACGCTCCTGGCATCACTGGATCACCTGGGAAATGCCCAACAAATATTTCCTCGTTAACGGAAACGTTTTTCAATGCGGTGGCCTTCACACCTGGTTCCAAATCGATAACTTGATCAATCATCAGCATTGGATAACGATGTGGCAAGATTTTTTGAATTGCAACTGAATCTAAAATAACTTCTGTCATGTGTGTACACCTCTCTATTTGTTCATCATTTTTTCAAAAAAGGGCAACTGTTGCCAGCTACCCTCACTTTTAATCACGAATTACCTTAAATACCGGTTTATCAAAATCAACAATATCCTCGTTAGCAACCAGAATTTCACTAATCGTGCCAGCCACGGGGCTTGGTATATCAGTCATCATCTTCATTGCTTCAATCACGGCTACCGTTTGACCGACTTGCACATGATCACCAACTTGCACAAATGGTGCTGCGTCAGTACTTGCTTGTAAATAAATACTACCAACCAGTGGTGCCGTAATTAAATCAGCAGTAGCCATTGGTTCGGCCGTGTCTGCTGGTGTATTCACCTCAGTCATGCGGGGCGCTGCACTAGGTATTGTAGCTACTGGCACTGGTTGTAATGCTTCATTTTTACTGAGGACTAGTTGGAAATCACCGTCACTAATTTGTAATTCGCGCATTGAACCTTGCTCAAAGTCGTTAATTAGTTCTTTAATTTCACTCAATTCCATTAGTCAGCCCACCGTTTCAGCACAACTACGGCATTGTGACCACCAAATCCAAATGAATTAGAAATCGCAATGTTGGTCGTAGTTTTTGGAGTATCAACCGTCACCAACGGAATCTTAACAACTGGATCAAGTTCACGTACGCCGACATTGACGGGTAATTGTTGCTTTAATAATGCCATTGTCGTAATCACAGCTTCAATCCCACCCGCTGCACCAAGCAAATGCCCAGTCATTGATTTGGTTGAACTAGTCAATGCGTGCGTATCCGCTCCAAAAACATGCTCAATTGCTAACGCTTCAGCACTATCATTTGCTCCGGTTGCTGTTCCATGTGCGTTAATATAGTCAACTTCATCAGGTTCAATCTCGGCATCGCGCAACGCTTCTTGGATGGCCCGTGCTGCTCCGGCACCTTGGGGATCGGGTGACGTCATATGATAAGCATCGGTCGTCGCCCCAAAGCCGAGCACCTCACCTAAAATTTCAGCCCCGCGATTGACGGCATGTTCCAGTTCTTCTAAGATTAGAATCCCGGCACCTTCTCCCATCACAAATCCATGACGATTAGCGTCAAATGGAATTGAGGCATCTTCGATTTCAGTAGCACGTGACAAGGTACTCAACGCGTCGAATCCAGCAATCCCAATTTGATTAATTGACGCTTCTGAACCACCAGTAATCATGGCATCAGCATACCCCAAGCGAATCCGGTTATAAGCATCCCCGATTGCATTAGTTGCACTAGCACATGCCGTCACAACCACTGTCGAAATATTCTTAGCTTGAAAACGTAATGCAACATTTCCCGCCGCCATATTGACAATCGAATTAGGAACAAACATTGGTGATACTCGATCCATTCCCTTATCGTGCATTTTAATAACTTGGTCTTGAATGGTCGTCAAACCACCAATCCCGGAACCTAAAATTACACCAAAACGTTCCCGTTCCAAATTATCATCAGTTAAACCACTTTGTTGATACGCTTCTGTTGCCGCATGCACAGCGTATTGTGAAAATAAATCCATCCGCCGAGCTTCTTTTTTCCCAACATATTGATTGGTATCAAAATCTTTGACTTCGCCAACAAACTTAACTGGTGTCAAAGTCTTGTCGAATTTCGTAATTTCACCAAAACCTAATTTACTAGCAAAAATACCATCCGCAAACTCTGTCACACTATTACCTAGTGGCGTCACTGCCCCAAGGCCTGTAATCACAACTCTTTTCATATTAATCCCCTTACCGTTCTCAATCTTGACACAAAACAGTTAGTTAATTAAGCCACCATCAACCACAATTGTTTGACTAGTAATGTAGTCATTTTGTGCTAAAAACAATGCCGTTTGTGCAATTTCACTTGGTAGCCCAAAACGTTTCAATGGAATTTTACTAATAATTTCATCGCGTACCTTTTCAGTCAAGGCACCCGTCATGTCCGTTGCAATCATTCCTGGTGCAATCGCATTTACCCGAATACCACGCATAGCGCCCTCTTGCGCTAATGTTTTAGTTAAGCCGATAATACCTGCTTTACTTGCAGCATAATTGGCCTGCCCAATGTTTCCAGTCAAACCAACGACGCTACTCAAATTAACGATTACCCCAGCACGTAGCTTTAACATGCGTTTAAAAATTGGTTGGGTTACATTAAATGTGCCTTCCAAGTTGACCGCAATGACTTGATGAAAACTTGCTGGTGTCATCCCCATCGCTAACATATCATCTGTAATACCTGCGTTATTAATTAAGATATTAATATCACCAAGTTTTTCATGAATTTGCTTCAGGATGTTAGCCACGCTATCAACGTCACTAATATCGCCTGTAACTACGAATGGTTGATAATCAGCTGCCGTAAAAAGTGCGAGCACATCTGTACTGGGTTGACTGCGCCCATGGAGCACAACTTTAGCTCCGGCTGCAGCAAACGCCCGCGCCACTGCGAGCCCAATTCCGCGCGTCGACCCGGTCACTAACACAACTTGATCTTTAATTTGCATTTCCAACTCCCTCTGTAATTACGCCTAAGCCAGCTGCCCGTACTTTTTGTAGCGAATTCGCATCAAAAATGCTCAAGCGCTTGGTCGTTTTCACTGTTTTCCGCGCAAATTTTGTCAAAGTCGCATCTGGACCAAATTCCAATAACTCAGTGACCCCATCGGCTACCAGATACTGTAAATCTTGCGCAAAGTAAGTTGGGTTTGTTAATTGATCAACCAAGGTCTCTTTAATCGTTGCACGTTCAAAGATTTTTTCAGTTGTGTTACTGTACACCGGAAAGGTACAATCATGAAACTCAACACCCGCTATGGCCCTGCGAAATGGTTCACTAGCCGCTGCCAATAGTGGTGTGTGAAACGCACCCGCTACATTTAACGGTACTACCCGGCTAACAGTTGGTAACTCTAGTAGTGCTGCAATTGCCACTGTTAAACTTGCCGGTGTTCCACCAATTACTAATTGTTGGGCACTATTGTAATTAGCTGGATAAACTTGTTCACCCTGTTCTTGCAACTGCGTAAGTGCTGCTTCAACTGTTGCAAAATCATCGGTCACAACAGCTGCCATATTTCCTGCAGTATGCCCAACAACTGCTTGCATCAACAGCCCTCGTTGCGCTACTAATTCTAGACCAGCTTCAAAAGTTAACGCACCACTAGCAATCAATGCGGTGTATTCCCCTAAACTTAATCCCAAGGCCACTGTCGGTGCTGGGGCCTCGTCTTTAACCGTCGCTAGCAAGCCTAAACTATGTGCAACCACTAAAGGCTGCGTAAATTTTGTCGTTTGGAGTGCTACTTTGTCATTCATTTTTGCTAACACATCGTAACCTAACACTGCTGATGCGGCATCAATCACTTGGCGGTAAGCCGGTTCATTAGCATAGAGATCATTCCCCATTCCAACAACTTGCCCGCCTTGTCCACCGAATAAATATCCTAACTGCATTTTTAAATCCTTCCTGAGCTAGTAAATTAAATTCACCGTGCTCTTAACCTAACAATTCGGTTGCTTGCGCCCAGGTCCGTTCCAAAATTTCGGCCGCAGTTGGCTCATCATGAATCATTCCAGCAACTTCACCGGCCATAAATGATCCGTGTTCCGCATCACCATCTTGGACTGCTGTCCGTAACGCACCATTGCCCAGTTGTTCTAGTGCCAACATATCTGGTTCTTCTTTGGTTGATTCAGCTTTTTCAAACTTAATAAAATTTTTCGACATTTTATTTTTTAAAACGCGGGCGGCATGTCCCGCATACGCACCCGTTACCAAAGTATCGACGTCTTTCGCTTTTAACACCGCATCTTTGTAATTACGGTGAATATGTGACTCTTGCGCCGTTAAGAAACGAGTTCCCATTTGCACACCGATTGCACCTAGCATAAATGCAGCTGCCACACCACGACCATCAGCAATCCCACCAGCTGCAATTACCGGAATATTCACTGCATCGACTACTTGGGGTACTATTGCCATCGTTGTGAGTTTACCAATATGCCCACCAGATTCCATTCCTTCAGCAATCACTGCGTCGACCCCAGTCCGCTCCATAATTTTAGCGAGACCAACTGACGGCACAACTGGGATAACCTTAATTCCAGCAGCGTGTAACCGTTCGATATGCTTTGCTGGATTCCCAGCCCCTGTCGTAACAACGGCGACACCTTCTTCAACAATTGCATCCAATACTTCCTCAACATGCCGATTCAATAACATCACGTTAACCCCAAAAGGTTTGTCAGTAAGTGACTTTGCGATTTGGATTTGGGCACGCGTCTGTTCGCCATCAAAGTGACCGGAACCAATAATTCCTAAGCCACCTGCTTCTGAGACTGCAGCAGCCAACTTCCCGTCTGCTGCCCATGCCATCCCCCCTTGAAAAATTGGGTACTTTAAGCCAAGCTCTTGATAGAACGTATCTAATTCCTTCACTTATTCAGCCTTCTTTCCCTGCCACACTTATGCGGCTAAATGCTTTTGAATAACTGCCACTAATTCGGCCACTGTATCCACACCATTTTCATTGTCGAGTTTAACGTCAAATTCATCTTCAACTTGATTAATCAATTCAAAAATATCTAATGAATCTGATTCAATGTCATTGCGTAAATCAGTTGCTAATTTAATCTCGTCAGCTTCTAAATCAAATTGATCTTGTAAAATAGTTGATACTTTGGCAAAAATTTGTTCATCAGTCATGTTAAAATCCTCTTTATTTTCTTTTTATGTTTAGTATTTGATAATGATGGTACCGACCGTTAAGCCGCCACCAAATCCGGCGAGCGCAATCGTGTCACCTCTAGTTATTTGACCTGTTTTGACTAATTCGTCAAACAGGATTGGGACGGAGGCCGCTGAAGTATTCCCATAATTTGCAACATTAGTAGGAAACTTAATCGCGGCGATATCCATCCCCTTAGCAACGCGCTCAATAATTCGCCCATTCGCTTGATGCAAGACAAACTTATCAATGTCTGCAAGCATCAAATTAGCTTTGGCTACCGTTAACTCAATTGACGCCGGTACTTGGCGCACCGCAAACGAATATATCGCCCGACCATCCATTTGGAAGAATGGCTGTGCCTGTTGATTGGCACCAAATGCATTGCCATTGGCCATTTTTCCAGCGGTTAATTTCTGACCACTGGCACCAAATGTGGCTAAATCTGTAGCTAACACGCGACTGTTACTCTCAACACCTTCGACTAATACGCCACCAGCACCATCGCCAAACAACACCGCGGTTGTGCGATCATGCCAATCAACTAACTTTGATAACACCTCAGCTCCAATTACAATTCCGCGCTGGCTGCCACTATTAATTAAATCATTAGCAATCTTGAGCGCATATTCAAATCCTGAACAGGCCGCATTAATATCAAATGCAAAAGCATTCGTGGCACCTAATTCACCTTGAACTTGGGCGGCCACACTCGGTGTTTGATAGTCAGGTGACATTGTTGCGACAATAATGAAATCAAGTCGATGCGCTGATAACCCACTTTGTCCCAACAAATCAGTTGCAACATGCAATGCCAAATCACTAGTATTTTCATCAATAACAACATGCCGTTGCCGAATACCCGTGCGTGTCTGAATCCATTCATCGCTCGTGTCCATCAGTTGCGTTAGTTCCGCATTTTTTACAACCCGGTTCGGTACATAATGCGCACTTGCTTGAATTCGTAATCCGCGTGCCAATTGCGTTGTCATCACATTACCCCGCTGTCGGCGCAACGATGAACATCAATTCCGCACTTGTGGCAACTTTATCGTTAACGTATGCTTTGGCGGCCACAATTCCCATGTTGGCCCGTTGCTTGACAAACTCAACGTGTAACTTCAACACATCACCTGGCTTGACCATTTGGCGGAATTTCGCGTTCGTAATCCCCCCTAAATAGGCGGTTTTATTCTTAAAGTCCGGTGACGATAAGATTAAAATTGAAGCAGCTTGTGCCAATGATTCAATGATTAGCACACCCGGCATTACCGGATTTCCTGGAAAATGTCCTTGAAAGAATTGTTCATTAATCGTCACATTTTTCGTCGCGATGATTGATTCACCGGGCGTCATTGCATCAACGTAATCCATGTAAAGCAGCGGATAACGGTTAGGAATGAGCTCCATGATTTCAGTTGCATTTAGTAGTACCACTTGATTACCTCCATCTATCTGTGAATGCGCTAAAATTTGTTAACGCCGTTAACATCTTGTTGTACTTTAGCACACAGATAAGTATATGCCCCCTATTTTCGAATAACACATTTTTGCTTAAGTCGCTATTTTCGTTCTTAAACGGCAAAATCACCTTCCCCTGAGTGCTGTTTTTTTCGCTTAAGAAGAAAAACGCGCGTTCAAGAAAGCATTTCAACTTTTTCGAGCTTAAAATGCTCTTTTATTACTACTCTGTTAATCTGTTCCTAATACCAAAATGGCGTAGCACCTCCATAATCTCGTTTTCCAAACTACAGCTAAACGTACTTTCTTCACGATGCTAGTAAAAAAATAGCCCCGATTTCATATCCTAATCGGATTGAAATCGGAGCTATTGTCGTGCTACTTGTTCAACTGTCTGAAAACAACGTTGTTACTATTATTCACGCATATTAAATAGTTTCTACTATATTAAGCACGCGCCACCGCACCGGGAGCGGCCAACTGTGGACCACGGTTTTCATAGGCTGCGACCCATGCGTCATTGTCCCACATTTCAGTAGCACGCCGACCACGACCATAATCCCATTCACTTTCGCGTTCGATTTCAATTACACTTCCATCAGTCGCAAGCGTAACCCAATTATAACTACCATTCGTGTGACCAAATTTAATCCACACAACTGGAAAACTTTGGCTCACCCCGTCAGCCACAAATTCGCGCGTTTGACGTTCGATTCGCAAGAACGTTAATCCGGTCGCATAATGTGGTAATACTTGTTCCCAAATATCCATCGCCCGTTCAACCAACGCTGTGCGACTTGCAAATTTCCCCTCAAAATCACTACGTGTCAAATTCGAGATAGACACCAGCTCGCCTTGGTCATCGGTAATCACAATTTCACGCGGTCCAAATTCAACATATTCTCCCGCTGGTTGATAGCGATTGACCATTACTGACTGTCCATTCCGCATATGTGGCATCGAACTAACCAACTCATAACCATCTGGCATCTTCATTAAATCATCCATTGATTTACCCCACTTCTATTACAAGTTCAGTTAACAACTTTACTACAGAATTCAGTCTACTCTTTTCACTGATAAAATGTCAGTAAAACTTCGCAATTTATTAAACCTCGTCACGTTGATCACCACAATGGACCAATAATTTTGACTAAATACCAGATTCGGATGACTAAATGATTTTTAATTCCTAATAACGCTAATCACATCCTATCTAATCATCACTTTTGGTTGTAAAATCATTAGTAAAAGGTTAGAGTGTTCACATAATGTCAATTCGTTTCTTTCTCAATTTAACAATAGGAGGTTATTGCATGACTACTTCTAGAAAATTTGTGGCGCTTTTTGTCGCACCAACCTTGCCTACCATTTTCGCAGTATCTGTATCTTCATCACCCGCCACTACCCGCTATAAAATTAACGGGTACAACGGTGTCGGTTAACGATATGGGAAAAACATTACTTATTGGTTTATTTCTAACTGTTTTGAGTTTTTTATTGATGTTCGTTAACGTTGCAATACCCGTCATCTTTCTTACGATATTTGTGCTAATTTTATTGGTTATCAGCGTATTTTCATTACTAAAACCTATGCTTTGGGGGCAATCAGTAAAATTCACAAAATTTGCGGGTGTCTACGATCAATATTCATTCAACGTGGCTGTCAGCTCGCTTGAAAAAATACTTTTTATTATCTTAGTTAGTAGCTCGGTAATTTTAGCAATCATATTTAATATTATTCTAATGCTGCTCGTGGTCTTAGCTTTACCAGTATTTGGAATTATCGCTCATTACACCGCTCAATTAATCTTAAAAAAGGTGCTTAAAAATAAATTAATTGATTAATCAGCGAATAAAAGCATCCAGCGGCTAAGGCATAAGCTTGTCCAGCCTGCAAAACAAGCCTGATTTCTCCTTATCAAAGTAAGGTAGAAATCAGGCTTGTTAACGAACAAAAGGCTGAATACACCTGTTCGGTTAATTTACATTTTAGCTAATATTATTTAGTTACCAGCATTTTTTCAATCAATGGATCAAGTTCATGGGGGTTAGTGATTGGTGCCAACCGCTTAACAACATTGCCCTGCGAATCAATCAAAAATTTAGTAAAATTCCATTTGATTGACTTACCACCAGTTTGCTCAATTAAATATTTGAATAAATCTGACTGGTTAGCGCCACGGACATCAATGCGCTTGTGCATCTGGAACGTCACACCGTAATTCACCTGACAGAAGTCTTCAATTTCTTTTTCATTATCAAATTCCTGATGCATAAACTGGGCACACGGAAAGCCAAGAACCACCAAACCTTGATCATGATACCGTTTATACATAGCTTCTAAATCCCCTAGTTGAGGTGCAAAGCCACACTTACTGGCGGTGTTTACAATAATCACTGGTTTACCCGCATATTTGGCTAGTGACACTTCTTCACCATCCATTTGCGTTACTTTAAAATCATAAATTGACATTTTAGGGCCTCCAATCAACTTATTAATCTGCCTACTTGTTATTTATCCATAGTCTAGTCTGATTACTAGGAGCCGTCAATTGATTTGTAACTAATGAACTGACTTAATATTTAACCGTTCGTTTGTAGTAAATTGCCCAAATTATCAGCGTGGCTACTAAAACAAACGCTACGACATATACTCCCAGTAAGAACAAGGGCCGATAACCCGCTGATTGAATGACAATTCCACCCATGAGTGGGCCAAAAGCCCGCCCTAAACCACTCGCAGAACCGGCTACGCCTTGGAAATAGCCTTTTTTCTCATATGGCGATAGTTCATTGACTAAGGCTGGAATCATTGGAAAGGCCGTGGCTTCCCCAATTGTAATCACTGCCATGGCAACAATAAACCCGACATAGTGGATACTATGACTTAAAACCAAGAATGATCCCGCAATGAAGATAAAGCCACCAAAGATTTGGACAAACATCATGCCTCGCCGTTCAGTTGCATTAGTGAAGTTCAAAATTAATTGCACGGCCGCAATCAAGACCCCGTTGATTGACCACAAGACACTATATTGACTCATGCTAAACCCAAGTGATGTCATGTACACCGACAGATTTCCCAGCCACTGTGCATACATTATCCAAATAACGACTAAACTCGCTAAGAACGTATAAATGATAATTGCATTTACTCGTGGTACTTTGACATCTTTCTTATTTCGGACTGTGGTTGTACGCTCAATTTTTATATTGAATTGCTTGGTTGCTAAGAATAGCAAGCCAACATAGACGACAAATGCTAGTAAGAACAAGAGCGCCACGTTAATTTTAAATAAGTACCCCACCACTAATGTGCCAAAAACCATTCCAAAATTACTGGTGAAGTACAGCATATTAAAAACATATCGTCCGTCCCGTTGCTTCACATTCGTACCATACGAATTAATCATCGTCGAAATTAAGCCACTGAAAAACCCTTGCGCGATTAATAAAATAGGATAAGCCGGCCAACCATGAAAAAACACCAGCGTTAATTGTGTTAACATCATTCCAATAATACTAGCAATAAATAAATGATATGGTGAAAATTTATCGAAAAGTCTCCCACCCAAAAGATTTCCAAAGACAGCTGCAAATGAATTCACTAATAAAATATTCCCAATCATAATTAGCGATTTATGCAAATCATCATGCAGGTAAATTGTTGTAAGCGGCCAGACAAAGCTGAGCGCAAAACTATTCACAAAGCCAGCAATTAATAACCAGCGAAGTGGTGTTTCGTTTTTTGTTAGTGTTTGTTGCATGACTCATCCCCCTTTTTCTGTAAAAAAATAACGTTTGGTACCACGCTTCATTTTACTTAACATCAGAATATCATAGCTTATTTTTAAGTACTCCGCCACTCCTGTTCTTATCGCCATTATCGCATACAAATACCCCGATTAATCACTAAAAAATAATTGAGCTTACCCGTTTTTTAACATCCAAAAAACAGCAAAAAACTAGGACTTAATGCCTCCTAGTTTTTGGGGTTATATTTTTTCTAGCGTGGAATTCCTTATTTTATTTTTACAGACAACATGTCATTTTGATTCAAAGCCTGTGCAAATAAAGATATAATGCGGTGTTTGCCATCTACTTACACCTTTCGATAACGCTTCAGCCCCAGAATGTTCAATCCGGTCAAGAGGATAAAGAACCCAAACAGGACGCTTAAGTTAACCCAAACATCACTAAAGGTTGCTCCCTTGGCAATTACCGCACTCAACGCATTTGCACCATAATACAGTGGCATCACATGGGCAATGGCTTGCAACCAGCCAGCCATATTTTCTACGGGAACAATACCTGCAAAGAAAATTTGTGGTAAGACAAGTAGCGGAATGAATTGGACCATTTGAAATTCAGAGGCGGCAAATGTTGAAACAAATAAACCCAAGGATAAGGCCACTAAGGCAATCAATATATCCGTTAATCCCACTAACCATAGCGCACCGAGGATTTCAATTTTTAAGACGATAATTGTATAACTCAAAATCAGCAATGTTTGGACTACTGCGAATAATCCATACCCTTGAATATATCCAGCGATAACTTCCCACCGCTTAATTGGTGTGGCTAACACACGTTCCAAGGTTCCCGATGAACGTTCGCCTAATAAACTCATACCAGTAATCAGGAAAACAAAGAAAAATACGATAAAGCCCATCAGAACCGGTAGCATCGTGGTGAAAAACGTCGCGCTGCCATTACTATAAATGTACTTAGCTTGGCTGGAATACTTAACCTTTGCGGATTCGCCGGTTTCAGTTGGCTTTTTTTGAGCTGGTATCTGACTACTTTGAGCCATTGTCGTCATTATTTTTTCATTTGCCCGCACTTGTTTAGCCAAAGCACTGGTTAATTGTTGCGCTTGCAGCTTACCCATAACACCTTGGATTGTTTGCTTCAAGACCGCCGTTTTACTTTGATCAGCATTTTGATAAGTCACGATTAATTTGTGCCCATCTTGCTTAATAAAACCTGTTAAATCAGCATTTTGAATATGCTTTTTAGGGGTTTGCTGGTCATGATACTCAACATACTTCACGTGTTTGGCTTTTTTTAGCTGTTTTACAACGGGTGCTGAAACACTCTGATTGTAGCCTACCGTAGCCGTGGTATCTGAGGATTGCTGGAACAGAAAGTACATTAAAGTGAGCAACATCAGCGGGGCAAAGAAAATTAACGCAATTGTCCGTTTATCCCGTCGTAATTGTAATAGTATCCGCTTTGTAATCGCTTGTTGGCGCATTAGGCTAGCCCTCCTGTCGTACTATCTTGCACTTGCCCAGCTACGATAAAGACGGCGTCCAAATTATCAACGTGGTTGCGCGTCATTAATTCAGTTGGCGTCCCCCGACTAATCGTGGCACCGTTACGCAGCATCAAGACTTGGTCACTTTCTAGTGCATCTTCCATCACATGCGTTGTCAATAAAATAGCCGTGCCCAAACTAGCCAAACGATGGAGTTCCAGCCAAATTTGTTGGCGTAATTCAGGATCAATTCCAACTGTTGGCTCATCTAAAATCAGTAATTCAGGTTCTGCCAACAAAGCAATCGCTAATGACAAACGACGCAACATACCACCAGAGTAGCTACCAGTTTTTTTGTCGAGATGCTGGTTGAGTTTGACGACTGTGGCGACTTCCTCAATTCGCTGTTTTAGTCTATCCTTGGTTAAACCAGTCAGCTCACCAAAAAAATTAAGATTTTCTCGTCCTGTCAAAGTCGGATAAAGTGCATCATTTTGTGCCATATACCCCAGCCGGTTTAATAGATTCCGATTAGGCATTGTTTGGGCAAAAACTCGCACGCTGCCACTATCAACTGTAAGCATACCCATAATCGCCTTAACCAAGGTTGACTTACCAGAACCAGATGGTCCAATCAATGCCAGAATCTCCCCTGTATCGACTTGCAAATCAACATCCTTTAAGGCCTGGAATTTGCCAAAGCTTTTTTCAATTCGTTTAACTTCAATAATTGTTGTCATCGGTGTCCGCCTTCATGCCTTCAATGAGTACCAGGAGTCCTACCTGCTTGCTTTTAACAAACATAATTGCTCACCTAGAACTTATTCTCTTTTTCATTTATCGCTAACAAATCCCGTGTCAGCCAATAGCATCAAGTGAGTGTACACTTGCTGATTTAATTATATCAAAATTAACCAAAATAATACCCAGTGCTCTCTAAATCATTGTAATCATCGAAATCCTATCAGTAACACACCAATAGCATAAGTTCTAATCCTACAAAAAGATGCGCCACCAACTCCAAGTTGATTGCGCATCTTTTTTCGTTCTATATTTACAAAATTACTGCCACCAGCCAATAATCCGAAACGAACCAACGCCAAGCATCAACAGCCCGACCGTCGCAAGAATCATCATCAACCAATAACGTTGTTGGTATCTTTTTTCAGATTCATTCGCTGTATCCTGGCGGGTCAAGAGACCACCACCCAGACAGCACACTCCCCCAAGGAGTAATAAAATTACGGTTAACATACCTCTCCCCCAATATTGAGTTTACATTGCTAGTTATTTAAAATAACATACCATACTTGGCTTACTTACTAATCGCTTCCTTCTCAATCCGCGAGGTAGCATAGTTTAACCATTAACTTGTGTTTTTGTCAGTGAATAGCTGACTATTCCAAGAACGGCTAGCCCAATAGTCACAACTAAGCCGACAATCAAAATTACTACCCCAGCGGTATTCCAACCTTTTTGCTGCGCGAGAAAATCATCAATACTATCCCAATCGCCATTATCATATGCCCATTCGTAGCCCTTAATGCCACCAATGATTGACATGATTAACCCCAACCCTGGAATTAAGCCTAACAGCATGATGTAGGTGCTATTCCCTATTCCCCAAATCCAATTGAGTGTAAATGCACCCCAACTCCACCTATGTAACTTATCACGTTCATTACGCATACCCAATTTCCCCATTTTCTAAGCATTCAAAGTTATGTCACTAAAACTATGTGCTGATTTATTACCATTATGTACAATTTTGACTTAATAGCTACGTTAAAAAGACAATTACTTGTTATATAATAGCACATTACCCAGACATTTCCTATGTATCTATTATTAATTTCATTTACATTTCCCGCTATTATTTTCTCTTTTGTCCTTACCGGTTTCTTACTCTATGTACGACCAATTTGTCATGTGGTTAGTGTTATTATTCACCAAAACACAGCCCAATCACATTTGTTTAACAATCATTTACTAGATTGGAACGTATCTACTTGAATATCAGTGCCGTTAATATTAATCATCAAGTTACATGCACTTTGCCTAGTACTATTCCCCTTTTATCACTTATGTCAGAAATATTCGTACCATCGGCCCTAGATTGTGCTAAAATGAGCAAGTGGTGTTATTTTAAAAAATTTGTATATTATCGTCATCAAGTCAACTTGACTGACCCACACCAATCAACACCCACAACCGAGCTTGCATCCTAGCAAGCTCATAGTGAAAGGAATCCCTTATGATTATTGGCACACGTAACTTCTTTTTTCTTCTGATTGGGTTGAGTGCCCTCTTAGTATTCATTTATAGTATTGTCAAAGCAAAACGGAATTACTCAAAAGTGGCGGCTAGCTTAATTTTCCTCGGCCTACTCACGCCATTTTGTTTTACATTGACAAAAGCTATCACCGTTTATACCCTCAATCAACCCAAAACCCTTAAAGTTTATGCAGCCAACAGCCGCTTAATTGAAAGCTTAAAAGTTTACGGCGTGGAGCTAACCGCCGGCGTTGGTACCACCATTATTGACAATGCCCACACAACAACGATGATCAGTAAACGCGATGACTCCAAAATTGTCTGGCACGATCAGCGGGCAGATAGTGACAAGCATTTCAAAAATAATCTTGTATTTGACCTTAAAGCCGGTGAAAAGGTTGTTGTGATTGCTCAATAACCGGCGCATAATCCACATAAACATTGATACAATTTAACCAAAAAACAGCATCACTCACGCCTTCACAAGTTGAAGGGCTCCAAAAAACTTAGACAATTTAATATTTATGCCGCAAGGGCTTGATTCCGAATTTCAACAGGGGTCAAGCCCTTGTTTTTTCGTGAGATGCGAACGTTGTTGAACCGTGAGACATATCGCGAAAAGCTTTCTTTGAATTGATCAATTGATACGAATTCTTTTCGCCAAATGAATTCACGTTTAGCCAAGCTAAAGAAACTTTCCATTGGCGCATTATCCAAACAGTTTCCTTTACGAGACATACTTTGAATTAAACCTACTTCATCTAGACGGTTTTGGTAACGTGGAAGTTGATACAGTGTTCCCTGGTCGCTATGCAGAATTGGTTGGACGCCATCAGGTAATACTTGTTGTAATTGATCAACACAGGCGGTTACTTGTGCCATATTTGGTGACGTCCGAATATCATATGCCAATATTTCTTTGCTATACATGTCGATAATCGCAGCTAAATATAGTTTGGTACCTAATAAATTTATTTGAGTCACATCAGTGGTTAACACGGTGTACGGCTGTGTAACCACAAACTTACTCTTACGCCCACTTGTAACTACGTAGTCACGACGAACTAGGTTCTCAGCGACTTTTCCGTGCTCTCCTTTGTAAGATGAAAACTTGCCAGATTTTGTCCAGTAACACGTTGGCATTAGCTTGATTGAACGCATAATACGGCGGACAGTTTCATCATCGAAGACATAGCCAAATAAGAATAGTTCATCTTGGATCCGGCGATAACCATAAGTTTCATCACTACCAGCGTAAAGCCATTTAATAAGATCTTTGACTTCACTATATTTGTCGTAATTCAAACGTGCTCGATTGTAGTAAAATGTCTTGCGATTTAAACCTATGAACTCAAGTAAATCTTCCAGTTTGAATTGATGCCTTAACGATTCAACTACTTGCGTAAGTTCTTTATTCGTTGCTTTTCCATCGCCAAGGCTTCTAATTTTTTTGAGACCGCTAGCTCCAATTCGGCACGGTAAAGTCGCTGTTTTAACTCTAGATTTTCTTGAATTAACTTGTCAGTTTCAGATTTAGGTTGTGGTTTAGGATTTGTCATATGCTTATTAGGCCTGCCTCGCTTGGCTTTTAGCGCATCAATTCCGCCTACATCGAATCGCGTTTGCCAGTGAATCACCATACTCGGTTCAATGTCGAATTTAATCGCAGTTTCTGTAATGCTTAAGCCATTAGTTAACATGTAGTCTAATATAGATAGCTTTTCATTACCATCAAAAAATCTCTTTGATTGCTTACGCTTTAATGAATCAAAACCATGAAGTTCTGCTTTTCTGATCCAACGCCTTATCACTGAATCAGGAATGTTATATTTCTTACTCAATCCGCGCTGGCTAATACTTCCAGTTCGATATTCTTTCACTATCTCAATTTTTTGTTCGATTGTATATTTTGCCATAATAAAAGGGCTCCAAGTCAGTTAGATTTTGTCTAACTTTCCTGGAGCCCTTCAAGTTTAGGCGTTGAGCGTGCTGTTTTTTTAATTTGCTAAATTGTGGCATGCACCGCTACTTCTCAGTGCGCCTTCACATTTCCAATCACTTTAACGTGCGCCAATAATTCCAATAATTAGCGTCACCACGTGAAAACCTGCTAAGTAAATCATTGGTTGGCGGAATTGCTTCCGATTCGTCTTCATATAGATGCGGACTAAATCAAACGCCACCGAAACAATTGACACGGCCATGATTGAATCAAAAATTGTTCGCCCAAGTGTAATATCACCCGTGTCGCCAATGCGCCCGGAGATAGTAACCACAACCATCCACACTAAACTAGCGATTCCTAAAATTATCGCGGTCCGCTTAGCTTTGTGCTTTTGGCTGTCCGTAAATGTTGTTGCCGTGTTTTGTTCTGTTGTCATCATAAACTGCTCCTCAAAATTTCATTGAACATAGGTACATGTTGCGCTACCATATTCATTTATGTAATAGGTATTAATCTTACCATTAATATTACAGTGATGGCAGTGCTTTTTCATGCAAATGTGTCAACTTACTCCGAGGTTAAAATGTGTGAATATACATATCCAATTCACGAGCAGAGATTTCACGCAGTTCCGCTGATTCAGTAAACGTTGCGCCAAAATGCCAGTCCGCCAATTGATCATCACGAATAATCGTTAAATAGTGGGCCGCTTCGACCAATAACCAATACTCGCGTGCTCCAGATATTAAATGAATCAAGTGAACAGCAGTCGTCAACGCTGCCCCAGTTTTGAGACTATCTAGGATTGTATTGTCACCATCAAGCGCTAATACATCGCCACCATACAACTTATTTTCCGTCGCAGTATCACTAATTGGTAATTTCTTACCATCTAACACAACGTATTTTTCACGGTTGCTTCCTTGCAGTATTTGTCCATTTGTCATTTCAGTATGCGCACTATCCATCTTGCATTTCCCCATGTTCCGTTTATTTGATGTTGGTTATTATAGCTAATTCGCACTTAATCAATGTTGTCATTAGTTAATCTAATCTTCTTGCTATTCTAACACACCATACCAAATGATTTGAGCTAATCCGCTAACTAGCCGTCCTGAACCGTATTTCAATAAAAAAAGCCCAATTTCCAACTCAGGGAATATCGGACTATCGCGGCACATGAAGCACCTCTTTTTTAATATTATCAATCACGCAAGTAAATGGGGCGCCCGCGTTGTGGTTGGACTGGACGTGCATTATTTTTCAATGGTGCTTGTTGCTTTAAATATTGAAACCATGTTTGTGGTAACTCCAATGTATTGGTCATCACCAACCATGTAACCGGCCCCCGCGTTGGTGGTGTCGTAAGCGTCCCTGTATATTGAATTGCTTGTCGAATTTGTGGTAAAAAAATTCCAACATTAAACTTAATAAAATCACCAAATTGCCAGTCGTTTCCCATTGGCACGGTCAGTTCGTCAGCAGTTAAAGTAATAAAGACCGCAATTACCACCCCTTGGCGCTGAGCATTTCGATGGACTAAGTGAACTTCCAGTGGATACGTCCGGCCATCTAAAATATGTTCGCTGGGCAAATGAAAATGGATATCGGTGAGATTATACGTCTGACCATTTAATTCGATCCAACTAATAGCTGCATTGGGTACCAAGTGGACGCTTTGCGTGAAACGCACGATTTGATAGTCCTGCGCTTGATAATACATCGCTAACTGACTTGATTGCTTAGTTACGGTGGCTTGCACTGTTGTCAATGCGATTGGTGATTGATAGGCATATTGCGCTGCCCGTGTAAACGTATCACACAGATGCGCCCAATTGGTTGGTCCCTTAGCAGTTGTGTAGTCCCATGCTGGGAACGGTTGTTGAAATTTTAACACGCGAAATCCCCCCGAAAATCATTGATATAATATTTTGTTAGACCTTTTTGCGTCTAATTACTAACAAATACAAATCTACACACTTTTTATGTGTAAGCGTGACCAATATGGTTGTAAATCAGTTTATCACCTTAACAATTGCTTTACTATCTAAAATATTAAATTTTTCAGCTGAATCACATACTATTTTCATATTCACGCCGTAGAATTAGTAAATGATAATATTCTAATAATAATGGAGTGTCCGACATGGAAAAAGAAAATAAGCAACACTACAAAATGTATAAGCATGGTAAACAATGGATTTACGCCAGTCTCGCCACGATTATGCTAGTTAGTGGTCTTGGTTCGGCCCCACTTGTCTTGGCAGAAGAAGTGGCAGCTGAGCGAACTGAAGTTGCGGAAAATGGCACTACTGTAGAAGATGAATCCGTCCCTACCTTGGCATCCCCAGACGAGCTCCCGGCTGCCGATATTACGCCGGTAGTAACCGAAAGTACTACTACCGATATATCAGATGTTACACCTGTTCAACAACCTGCAGAACAACCTGCTAAACCAGCGGCAAGCAAACAAAATCCCATTACTACCAGCGCTGATACACTGGCAAGTGCCCCTGTCAAAAGTAAAACACCACGAGGCACTGTCAGCCACACATTTGCTCGCACTGATTTTACTTTTGATGGTTCGACTATTACTGGTTTCAGTAATACTTTTTTAAGCGGAGACTACAAAAATTGGGATGGAGTGTTATCATTTCCTGCCGATTTAAGCGATATCACCGCTATTGGTGCTTCTGCGTTTTCATATAAAACTATCACAGTTATTGATTTTACCAATTTGCCGAATATAAAAAACATCGGTGCCAGTGCTTTTGGCGCTAATAATCTTAGCAGCCTTGATTTGAGCCCGTTAGCTAACTTAGAAACCATCGACGACCATGCTTTTGCCAGTAACAAAACAATGCAAAACATAAATTTTAGCAATTTAACAAATTTAACTTCAATTGGAACTTATGCATTCCAATATAGCTACGCACTCACAAATCTCGATTTGAGCCCATTAATTAAGCTACAATCAATTGGGAAATCTGCGTTTGAAGAAAATACTAGCCTCACCGCAATTGATTTTACTAATTTAACTCAGCTAACCACTATCGGCGACACTGCTTTTTCTGGCTGTACCGCACTTAAGTCCTTGGACTTAAGCCCCTTAATAAACTTAGTTACAATTATGCCAACCGCATTTCGAAGTTGTACAGCCCTTGCCGAAGTTAATTTTGATAACTTAACGAAACTGCAAACCATTGGTGCCTACGCATTTGAAAACGATGGCGCGCTTACGCACCTCGATTTTAGTTCACTAACGAGCTTGGTAACTATTGATACAGAAGCTTTCCGTGACTGTTCTAAATTACAAAGTGTTACTTTTGGTACCTTGCCTTCATTAAAGACAATTGGCAGTCAAGCTTTTCTTTCCACAAAACTAGCCTCGTTTGATTTTAATAGCTTACCAGCTTTAACTACGATTGGTTCCTCTGCATTCAGTAAGACCCAGTTAACAAATCTTAACCTAAGTAATCTAGAATATCTGCAATCTATTGACAGTTATGCATTTAGTTACTGCTCAAGTTTAAAAACAGTTGTTCTCGACAACTTGCCCTTACTAACAGCACTCCCAACTTATATGTTTTATACATGTGGTGCATTAGAAACCGTGAGTTTAACTAGCCTTCCGAGTTTAGCTTCAATTGGTTCTTTAGCTTTTTCAAAAGGAGCTTACGATGGTTCACTTAATTTAAACCATATCACTGTTGATGATCTTAACCCCAGCTTACAAATTGCTGACAATGCATTCGAGCGTACAAAGAGTGACGGTATCGTGCGCCCAACTAATGTTGATGCCGCCCTTGTAACTGCCCACAAATTTGTTGATAACATGAATGGCAATGCTATTAATGCCTTTCACGGCAATGACGCGTGGAAGATTAGTGGCACGGTTTCACACAAGTATATCGACCAAAACGGTCAAGAAATTATTACTGACAATACTAATATGAGTGTCACCCCTTGGACATATGAGGGCTTAATCACCGATCCATATGAAGCCCCTGCTGCCCCTGAGATTGCTGGGTACGGTGCCCCCGAATATGTTTCCGGTAATGTTACTGGTACTTTAACCGGCGGACCACAAGAAATCGTTTACCGCTACCGAGCAATTCCAACTAACGCAAAAACGTTCACCATTTACCGAGTTGATAAAGATACCGGCGCCGACCTTGGAACTGAAACGTTTGAAGACGGTGACCTGACGGCGATACTAGATTTGACGCCAAAAAATATTGATGGTTACGACTTTGTTGAACTCTACGGTAGTAATATGAGTGCTGCAGCTTCACGAGACATCACTGACTATGAATGGTTACGTGACGATGATCTCGCCAAAACTCAACTGACATTTGGCGATAATAACGGTCGGAGTTATAAATTTGTTTATTCAGCTAAGTCAACTAACGGGAATACTGGTGATAGTTCAACTGGTGGCGAAAATGGCGACGGGACTCCTGATAATGGTACCCAAGTGCCAACTCCAACTTCACCAGATGATACGGTAAAACCTGGTGATACACCAAATCTCGGAACTGATTTGACTCCTGGTAAACTACCAGGTTCTACTACTAACAAACCTACACCAAAGCCTGTAACTACTAATGGCACAACTCCTGGTACTACCACTGGTAAGCAACCAACTAAGTTACCTAGTTCTGGTGGCAAGACAGCTAGTGGTAATTCAAGTGCTGGTAATACAGCCAATGGAAACGTCCGTACCAATAGCAATGCAACAAGTGTTAACGGTGGCCAAGCAACAGGAACCCTACCAAAAGCTGGAAATTCCAACAGTAACCTACTCACTACTTTTGGGTTCATGATTCTCGCAACCGTTCTTGGTTGGTTCGCATTTATTAAGCGTCGGCAATCATGATTATTATTTATACAAAATAGCAAAAAACGTACGTCATCCCATTCAAGCGGATGACGTACGTTTTTCGATTATATTATTCTAACGCGGGATTGTTATTTCTGTACTCTTCAATCATCGAATTAATGGGGTCTATTATCAATGTTTTTCCATGCTACCGCAGCCTATTGTTGGTAACTGTTTTTAGCTAGTTTGAGTATTATTACTAATTTACCGGCACGCAGTGGCCAATTTTATTCAATCTTACGTCAGACGAAATAGGATCCGTTTTTTCGGTTAGCAGGAGACGGATTATTTTATTATAGTAACCCCCGTCAAATATTACTCCAAGTACAATTCAATCTGTTCAGAATGTTCATCGACTGAATGGATTGAGCTATGTTCAAATCCTTCGATATACCACAGCTCGACGTTGAAATATTGTGCCAAAACGTAGTAAACATATTTATTCGGATCACGGAGCCAGTTTTCATAATTAGAAATCAAGGAGCGTTCAATTCCTGTTGCTTCCGCTAACTCCCGAATCGTGATACCACGTTCATTGCGTAGTTGTTTGATTCGATTTCTAAATAGTTGTGCCGTTTTTGGTATGTGCGCAACTTCATTGTTTTGCTTGATAACTTTCATTTGCTTCCCCATAGTTTCTAGATAACATGCAACATCCTCAGGCGATTCAAGTTGCCCAGACTTTCATTGTATCTATTTTAATAAACTACTAATTTCCATAGGTCAATTGTACTACAAATTGGATTTTCCATAGCGTTAATTGGTCTATATTTTTCCTAGCATGGGATTGTCGTTTCTGTACTTTTTAATCATCCAATTACTGAGGTTCTATTATCAATGCTTTTTCATGCCACTACAGCCTGTGGTTGATAACTGTCTTTTGCTAGTCTGAGCATTATTCCTAACTAACGGAGTGACAGCAAATCACTTGGCGGGCGCAGCCTTTACACCGCAACTGGGGGAATATGTGTGTAGCACATATTCCCGCTGAGGATAAGATGAGGAGTCTTGGGGATTTATCCCTTAGACTCCCAGCTTGTCCGAGTTGTTCAAGACCGCACTTCGGCTTGAACATGTGCTTCCAGCGTGGTGCGCCAAGTAATTTACTGGCACGCAGTGGCCAATCCCACGTCAGCTGGAATACAGCCGTTAATTATTCTCGCTTCGCCCATGTAGGCTGGAATTATATTTCCAACAAAAAAACGCAATTAGTCATGATATTTAAATCGTGATTAATTACGTCTACTAGTTAATTATTTATGGTGCTTCAAGAATGCCAGTAACGGCGCAGCAATTGCGGGCACATAGAAAATTCCAACCACCATTTCGGCGATTCCGTTGACCCCAACGATTGAAATTAATAACCAGTGCAACAAGTTGCTGTCGGGGATGCCAACAAAAGTTGTATGCATAACGTTGAATCCAAGCCATGTCGATAACACGACGAAGAATGTATTGGTGAAGGCTGCCAAGAACCCGGCAATTGCTAAGCGACTCACCAATTTTGTCCCGGTTTCCCCAATAATAAACTTCCGGGCAAAAACGCCAATCACTACCGCAATCATCAGCCGAGCACCAATTGCCGTTAATGGATTTTGAAACATCAACGCCCCAATTGAAACGGGATTCGTCCACGCGCGGATGAATGAAATTAAGCCAAAGAACCCAGCTAAAATAATTCCCTGCTTCGTACCTAAGACAATCGTTCCAATGGCAACGGTAAATTGAATGATGGTCGGTGCCACCCCAATTATGAATGCACCCAAGGGAATGTACCCAAGAAACGGTACTTGTGTTTGTAATAAGATGGTGGCTAAAAATAACGCCGTCACTGTCAATGTCCGCACTTTTGAAACATTTTGTTGTGTTGTAATCATTGCTGGATACTCCTCTTTTTCTTTCCTAATTCAGTAATGGCACAATATTTGTCAAAATTCCATGAGCAATTTGCTCTTTACTTGCTTGAACTAATTGAATTGGTTCTCGCCCTGGTTGTAACAGCGTTACCGCATTCTCATTGCTACCAAATCCAATTCCTACCTGACTAACATCATTCGCCACAAGCATGTCGACCTGTTTCTTCACTAGTTTATTTGTCGCATTAGCTAACAAATCATTAGTTTCGGCCGCAAAACCGACCACAACTTGATGTGTCTTGTAACTACCCAAATATTGTAGAATATCTTCATTTTTAACTAAATCCACGGTGAGATGATTTGTCCCGTCAGTCTTTTTTAACTTCTGTGTGGCGGTAGTTACTGGTCGATAATCGGCCACGGCTGCTGCCATTATAACCACATCACTCGTTACAAATTCCTGTTTAACTACTTGCGCTAATTCAGCCGTCGTCACTGCCGTCAAAATCTTAATATCAGTTGGCATTGTTTCATGGACGCTAGCAGTTTTGATTAACGTTACTTGTGCCCCTAAATCACGCGCAACGGTCGCCAGTGCCACACCCATTTTCCCTGATGATTCATTGCCGAGATAGCGCACGGGATCTAAGTATTCCCGTGTTCCACCGGCCGTAATTAACACGTGTTTGCCAGTTAATGGCTGGTCAGCTTGAGCCATTCCAGTTGCTGCATTCAACCATGCAACAATTGCATCTGGTTCCGGCATTCGTCCTTTACCGCTATAGCCTTCTGCGAGCAAGCCAACTGCTGGTTCGAGTACATGAACGCCGTCAGCTACTAATAAAGCCAAATTCCGCTGTGTCGCCGGATTATCCCACATATGATTATTCATCGCCGGAATTACGTATTTAGGGGCGGCAGTCGCCAGGATTGTCGTACTGACAACATCATCAGCCAAGCCATTAGCTATTTTGGCGATGATATTTGCGGTGGCTGGTACAACAACCGCTAAATCTGCCCAATCCGCCCATTCGATATGTGGCACAGTTCCTTGAATATCTGTAGCAAACAAATCTGTTAGTACCTGATGCTTAGTGACCGTCGCAAATGTCAGCGGTGTTATAAACTCGGTCGCACTTTGTGTCATCACCACCCGCACTTGCGCCCCTTGTTTCACCAATAATCGAACGAGCGTCACGGCTTTATAGGCTGCAATACCACCAGTTACAAAGACAATAATTTTTTTGTTTTTTAGCATTACTACCTCCCCATTTCAACTCATGTGAATTTAATCACATGAGTTGTTTGTAATCAGTATACTACATGCATAAATATTGTAAAAGACTTTTTTACCATATTTGTTGATTAGTTGAACTGATTAACTGTAAGTATATTATTTCGCTTGCGGTTAAGTAAATCCCTTGCCTCATAGTTGCTTAATTACGCTAACATCATCCATTAGAATTATCTCATTTTTTCTTTTGGTTTACAATTGGTTAGTTAATTTCAAAAAACACCGCCGATACCTTCTCACGAGGTTTCAGCGGTGTTTTACCAACATTGATATTACAAAATTTGTTCGGCTTCGACAATTGCTTTGCGATAGAAGAACCCGTGACGGACAAGCGCGCTTAATCGGCTGGCGCCATTACTATAATGTACATAGTCTTGCTCAGTCATGTTATACATCACATCGTCAATCTCATCCAAGCTACCAATTAACACGCCGGCATGTGCGGCTTCAATCATCGGCGCACTAGCAGCCTTCGCATTCAGAATCAGCGGAATCCCAGCAGCTAAAAACATGCTCACTTTGTGACTGAGGTTCATCGTCTGGTATTCAGCAAAATTTCCAGTCGCTGAATCTTCGTCAAACGCCAAGCCAAAACCATAATTAAGAACTTTGGCAATGTGATCTGGGTGTAAATAACCGACATAAGTCACGTTGTTGGCAAGTAATTCTTCATCATTTATCGCTTCTGGACGTGCAAAGACATCCACCGGCGTCGTATTCGCCCAATTCTGTAGATATTCAGCTTTATAGGGGCTCCCGGCAAAAATTAAGTGTTTTTCAAATAATGGCCGCCGCGCCGCACCGGTTGCAAGATAATCATGCAGTTCCAATAAAATCATTGGTGTCAGCACCCCATCTTCAGCTAATCGCATCTGCATTTTACGTGATAAAGTAATGATAACGTCGACATTATTAAATGTATCTACAACTAACTGGGAATCAACATCTTCATAGCGTAAATAGTCAACGTTTAGCGTCACGATAATAATTCGCGCGCCATTTTTCTTAAAATGCTTAATTAGTTTTTGATCAGCTTTCTCTGAACCTTTACGACTTGGATATGCAAAGAGAATGATGTCATTTTCATCAGCATTCGTTTCTAGAGCCACGTCTTCCTCGAGTTTTTCATAACCAAGTCGCGCAGCAATTAATACCATGTCTTCACGGACTTTTCCGCTCGACATCACTTTATGACTATCTTGGTGAATAATATATTTCCGCATAACTTTAACACTCCTTTTACTTCGTGAAAAAGAATACCAAGGTGATTCCTTCTACTTTATGCAATAAGGATATCCAGGTGGCTTCTTTTGTATTGCGCAATAAGGATGCTTCGGCGATTTTTGTTTAACCGCCTTGAAACAGGCAAATTGAGGATATTTCTTAATACCGGTTTAAAAAGTAACGCAAATCAATGAATATTATTTGGTTAAGCTGTATTCTAGCACCTTTTTTAGAAATTACTAATACTTTTTATTATTTATGCAGTAGTCCCCTCAGATTAAAAAACACCGTCCATATCAGCATTGACATGAACGGCGTACAGTTACACTATTTATTTTTCTAGAACTCATTAGCATTCTCGTCTTGCAGCCACGACAGCGACACATCCGCTGATAAAACCCGGGCTGGCACAACACGGTTGTCCCTACACCAAATCTATTCGTCTAATCCCATCGCTTTTGCAACATTGTATTTTGAGCTTTTAGCTTGGCTGACACTTTTAAAGAAATACAATGAATCACTGCCAGTACCCTCTTTCAAAACGGTGTACTTCTTGCCAGAAAATTTCTTGGTAACAATTTTCAACGTGTCGGTTGCATCTGGCTTCCAAACACCGCTAGACTTTTTGTACATGGTCAGCTTGTAAGCACCACTAGCGGTTTTATGCGCGCTATATTTCTTATATCCTTCGTGATAGCTATTCAGAGTAACCCCCTCATATAAGGTATCCATTTTCATGCTGTAGTTAGTTTTAGTTAGCTTAAGCTTGGCTTTTAAACCAAATTGGTAGCCTGATCCCTTTTCTGTCCCCACTGCATACCAAGTGTGACGATAAGCTGCTGGCATCACCTTAACAACTTTTGAACTTGCACTACCTACAACTGCTGGTGCAACTGCCGTTCCGAAACTAGCAACCAATGTAACCACCGCTAGTGCTTTAGAAATTTGCTTAACCTTTGCCTTCATGTCTCATACTCTCCCTAATATTGTGATTAACACCTCAATGCTTATGAAACATTTTCCCCTAATCCATCCGGTTAGCTTGTTAAATATTTCACTTATGAATATACTTTGTCAAATAACTAATGTCAATCTAATTTTTTAATCTTTTTCACACTTTGAACTGGTGCGTTTCTGATTGCAACACTTCAGTGAACAATCCAGTCCTAGCTCCATCAATAATCATCAATTACTCCAAAAGACCAACGAAGTGTACAAAGAAAAAAGCACAGAAATAACTCCGTACTTTCAATCACTATATTTTTCTAGCGTGGGATTGTCGTTTCTGTACTTTCAATCATCGAATTACTGAGGCTCTATTGTCAGTGTTTTTCCATACTACTATTTATAACTCGATTAAATATGCCACCGCTTCATATGGGCGCAAGTTTAACTCAGTCGTCAGCCTTGGCGTATCCTGATAATTTCCTAAAAGAACAGTTGCATGGATGACATCTAAATTGCTTGGTAAAGTCACTTTTGCCGGTTCACCATAGAAATTGGTTAATACAACTAATTTTTTATTATCTAGATTACGCTCAAAAGCAAAGATTGTTTCATGTTCCATCAGTAAGGATTGATAATCGCCTTCAGCCACTATTGGCAAGTTTTTGCGTAATGCAATTAATTTTTGATAGTAGTTAAATACCTCACCATGCGCTAGTTCTGCTTCGACATTAATCGCTACTTGATTGGTTGACGTCAACCATGGTTTCACATTTGAAAAGCCAGCATATTTTGAGGCGTCCCATTGCATTGGCGTTCGTGAATTATCGCGCGATTTAGTTTGCACGATTTCAAACGCTTTGGCTGGCGTATTCCCTGCTGTTAGCAATTCTTGATACGCATTCAGCGATTCGATATCAACATATTCCGCCATTGATTGATATTCAGGATCAGTCATTCCGATTTCTTCACCCATGTAAATGTATGGTGTCCCGCGCAATAAATGCATCACTGTTGCGAGCATTTCTGCCGATTTTTCACGATATTTAACCGGATCACCGAACCGATTTAGTGCCCGGGGTTGGTCGTGGTTATTCCAGAATAAGGCATTCCAGCCGTGACCATCATTCATGCCAACTTGCCAATCATTTAACGTTTTTTTCAACATTTTAAAATCAAACGGCATCTTGCTCCATTTTTCACCATTGCGATAATCGGTCTTTAAGTGGTGGAACGTGAACACCATTCCTAGTTCATGATTTTCTGGTTGCGTGTAAGCGACACTATTCGCAATTGAAGTCGACGACATTTCCCCAACAGTTATTGATTCAGCATCCTGACCAAATGTGGCAGCGTTCATTTCTTGCAGATAATCTTGTACGATTGGTTTGTCAGTATATAACGTTTTGCTTGCAACCCCAACTGGTGCGTCAACTAACTGTGTGTCCTTACCAATCACATTGATAACATCAAACCGGAAGCCGTGGACGCCTTTTGCCCGCCAAAAATTCAAAACATCATAAACTGCTTGCCGTACCGCTGGATTGTGCCAATTCAAATCAGCTTGGGTCACATCATACAAGTGCAGGTAGTATTTACCAGTTTTCCCAAATGGTGCCCACGCGGAACCACCAAACTTAGATTCCCAATTCGTGGGTAAACTACCATCCTCCTGTGTTTCACGTAAAATATAATAGTCCTGATATTTTACATCCCCTGCCAAAGCTTTTTGAAACCACTCATGCGCCGTTGACGTATGATTGAAAACCATATCAAGCATGACTTCGATGTCATGCTCTTTTAATTTAGCAACTAATTCATCAAAGTCGGCCATCGTGCCAAACCGTGGATCAATTGCATAATAATCGGCAATATCATAGCCGTTGTCATTTTGGGGGGACACGAAGAATGGATTAAACCAAATCATATCAATATTGAGTTTTGCGAGATAGGGAATTTTTGCGATAATCCCACGTAAATCACCGATACCATCATCGTTACTATCGTAAAAACTTTTTGGGTAAATCTGATAAATTACTTTGTCATGAAAATCCATCTCTTATCCTCCTCTTAATTCTTGCATGCATCCATCGACCAAATCAGTGCTTCTCAATTATTGAACATGGCGCCGAGCAAAATCCGTGAACTTAAACTTATCAATCCGGTGCAGTGATTCCGTGAATTGAAACAAGGTCGTATCATTCAGGTGTACTTCGGAACGAACAATTACCACTGGTTCATTACCAGTAAGTTCCAACAGATCTTGGACTTCGGTATCAGGTTGTTCGACCGTGATGATTTTACGGGCATATGAAACTTCCAACCCTAAATCGTGCTCCACATATTCATACAATGAATTTTGCGCTGCTGCAAGTGGTACCGCAGTTACGACATCTTTAAGCAGATAGTCACGATCTACTACAATTGGTTCATCATGGACTACCCGGACACGCTCAATATAAGTTGCTGCTAAATCAAGCTCAGTTGCAAATTCAAACTTGGCCGCTGGCACTAACGTATCACTAATCCCAATTACTCGCGTGGCGCTGTGCATGTGCAATGACGCGTCCAACTCCTTATAGCTAGTTAGTCCCGAAACTGGAAATACAAAGCGTTCCAAGTCCAACACAATTGAACCCTTCCCCCGAATTGTTTGAACAAAGCCATTTTCATTTAAATCTTTAACCGCTTTACGAATGGTTTCACGTGAACCACCATATAATTCACACAATTCATTTTCGCTGGGAATTAAGTCTCCCTTTTGATAAATTCCGTGGACAATCTTTTGTGTTAAATCACGGTAAATTATTTCATGCTTATTCAACATAATTCTCACCTTCCCTAAACATATATAGACAAGTTGTGTTTCGCGCTTAACTATCCACAACGTAATCTAGTTCGTACCTTCATTATACATGTAAGCGCCATCAAAACACCAATGATATTTATTAATTTTTATAATTGACACTTGACTAGACAAGTTATACAATTAGTTTAGAAACAAGATGAAAGCGCTTACTTGATTAGATAAGGGGGAACTAAATTATGTTCAAAATGTTCAAGAAGCAATCGGAACCAGAACTCGATAACACACTATACGCACCTACCGATGGTACCATCATTAACCTCGCCGACGTGAGCGATCCAGTTTTCGCCCAAGAAGTCATGGGTAAAGGTTTCGCAATTCAACCAACTAGCGATGCCGTTTCAAGCCCGGTTGCTGGAAAAGTTACCATGGTTGCTGAAACTAAGCATGCCGTCGGTCTCACAATGAGCAACGGTTTAGAAGTCTTGGTGCACATGGGAATTGATACGGTTGAAATGAACGGTACCCCATTTAACTTAGATGTTAAAGTTGGCGATATCGTCGCTGGTGGTGCCCCGCTTGCGAATATGGATCGTGATGCCATCATCAATGCAAAACTAGAAGATACTATTATGATTATTATTACCAATACTGCAGATAAACTTGATAACTTAAACGTCACTTTGGGTTTGACGACAAATGGAGCTCCAATTGGCACGGTCGCAGCTAAGTAGCACTCATTTAGAAGCCATCATTCAAGCGTAAAATTTACGTGACCAGATAGCTTCAAGTGCATTGGAATTAAGAGGAGGAAATCAACATGCCTACAACTGATTATTCATCACTGGCAACAAATATCATTAGCGATGTCGGTGGTAAAGGAAATATCGATAGTTTAATTCACTGTATCACTCGCCTACGCTTCTATCTCAAAGACATCACAAAAGCACAAACCGAATCGATTAAAAATCTTGATGGTGTCATTGATGTGCGTGAAGCGCAAGGCCAATACCAAGTTGTTATCGGTAATGCTGTCACAGACGTTTACGACGCTGTCATTGCTCAACTTGGTCCCGACTTTGGCGACGATGCTGCTACCTCAGCCGCCATCAAGGATACCGCCGATCAGCCCAAGCTCCATGGTTGGGCACTCATCCGCTCGGGCTTTGATAATTTTATCGGGGTCATCACAGGCTCCCTGTCACCAATTGTTGGTATCTTAGCCGCTTCAGGGATTCTAAAAGGTCTCCTGGCCATGTTTACCGGTTTCCACTGGTTATCTGACACGAGTAATCTTTACCTAATTCTTAACGCAATTGGCGACTCGGCCTTCTACTTCCTACCAATTCTTGTTGGTTACTCGGCCGCCAAAAAACTTGGTGGCGATCCAATCATTACTGCTGTTATTGGGGGCGCAATTGCTTATCCTACAATTCTGACAGCCGCTGGTAAAGGCGCTGAAATCGTAACCTTTGCCGGTATCAACTTTCCGTTTGTCACCTACACCTATACCATCTTCCCGATGATTCTAGCAGCCTACATGGCTAAACGACTTCAAGCATGGGTAAAAACTTGGATGCCAAGCTACTTGGCAATGATCTTTACCCCCTTGGTTGTTATCCTAGTTGTTAGTGCCATCACATTATTAGTAACCGGTCCTGTCATTACTTGGCTTGCAGACGGTTTAGCATCCGGTATCTCATGGATTTTAACTTCAAGTAGTTGGTTTGGAGGCTTAATTCTCGGTGGCCTCTATCAAATCCTGGTTATCTTTGGCCTTCACTGGGGTGTCGTACCACTGGTTGCCAATGATATTGCAACAACCGGTCACAGTTACCTAAACGCGATTATCTGTCAAACAATGGTTGCTCAAGGGGCCGCAGTCTTAGCAGTTGCCATCAAATCGCGTAAAACTAACCTAAAAGCCCTGTCATGGGGGGCTGCAATCTCAGCTTTCTGTGGGGTTACGGAACCAGCGATTTACGGGGTTAACTTGCGCTTCAAACGGGTCTTCATTTCCGGATTAATTGGGAGTGCAGTCGGTGGCTTTATCACCGGCCTACTCCATGTCGACATGTGGGGCTTTACCGGTTCACTAATCGGCTTCCCTTCATTCATCAACCCAAAAGTTGGTATCGACGGTAGTTTCTACGGCTTTTTAATCGCCAGCGCAGCTTCATTGATTGTCGGTTTCACAATCGCTTATCTCTGGGGTTACAACGACAAAATGCAAGAAGGTACAGCTGTTGAACGCGCCAAGAAACCTGGTACTAAGTAATTAATCCGCTTCGGGGGGAGCGCAAATTATTTTGGATTTTCTCACGGGGGACAGTAAAACAATACACATAAAAAATAAAAACGAGCGCAGAAGCAAACTTCCGCACTCGTTTTTATTTTTTGTGTGCTGCCACTTAGGCCTTATCCGTACCTTGCCAAGATACAGTAAGTTCCCATTTACCAGCCGTAATTTGCTTTGATACAATTGAGTTTGACCCATATAATGAATATCCATTGGCATCTAGCCATGTATCCATTTCATCAACGAGCCGTTCTCGATTCGTTCCACTAAACTTCTTCTTTCCGTCCATATATACCTCCTTATCGAATTATCATCATTACATTAATTTTAACACGTAATAGTTAAATAAGGTACTCCTTCTAGCAAATTTTCACTAAACAACCTAGGCACTAGACAAAGTAAAAAACGACGTGCAGAAATTCCTTTTCAAGCACCCCGCTATTTAATTAATACTTTAGTTTTGGCATATGCTCATATTAATATTCAAAGCAAACCTTTACTAAAACAACACTAGCTCAATACACAAAACACGTTAATTGCAGATATTGTCTTGCTACACTTAATGTACAGCAAAGCACTTGTTGAAATTGGTTTGAAAGGAAGCATGAAGATGGACAATGAAGTAACGCGTGGCGAAGTAAAAGGCATCAAGATTTTCTGGGGTGTAGCGCTCATACTATTATTGATTGCAACTTTTTTTGATCAACAAATTTCTGAGGCAGTTATGAATCAAAACTCCTGGTTTGGAAATTTCTTTCAAAACTATGGCGATGCTGGTGATTTAATCATTTTATTTATTGCCAGTGAAATTATCGGTTTCTACGCATTACACAAATTTAAGCATGTTGGGGTTAAATACACGGTTGCCTTGGGGGCATTTGCCTTTGCATACAATCAGATGTTCAATGTCTGGGGGCGGGATTACCTATATTATACGGCTTCAATGATTAACAACTATCGGCACCACCTACCACTTGGGTTAGCGAACAATGACGGTACCGGTGCCCCTTTGTTTTCTGCCACGCTACAGTGGACAACAGCAATTGTATCTTTCGTGATTTTTACGTACCTAATTCATCTGTGGTTACGCAACAAAAACGACGCACAATTTGATTATTTACTAAAAGCAGCGCTCGTTGGTATCTTCGTTGTTGAAGCTGCCGAATTAGCAATCAACAAAATGAAGGATATCTGGGGGCGCTTTCGTCCTTACGAATATTCCAATAATAACCCCGCCGAAAAATTTACACCGTGGTATCATCTAAATGGCATTAACGGCCATAAGTCATTTCCATCTGGACATACGATGGCCGGTTGGCTCGTATTATGGGCAACATTCTTCGTCGATCGCCAAAATCTAAAATCACAAAAATATCTGACGGCCTTTGGAATTATTTTTGGAATCGTCGTCGCATTGAGTCGCATTCGGATTGGCGCTCACTGGGCCTCTGACACGATTGTGAGTTCGACGATTGTGGTGACAATTATCTTTGCTGGTAGCCGCCTCCTTGGCGCACATTTTATCGAAAATAATGAAACTTTGCCACAGAATTAATGATCCGTAAGTGAATTGGTAGTTTAAAAATCCATCAACTAATTCAAAAAAGCACACATCATCTTGCAGTTGCATAGATGACGCGTGCTTTTTCCTTTAGATTCGTGTTGCTTTACATAATTGGCATAATCATGGGATATGCTTTAGCTAAGGTCTTGGTACGTGCGTAATTCACACTAGAACCATCCAAGCCTACCCAGAAAAGGTACGTCTTTTTCTTGCCATTTACGTTATGTGTTCCTTTGTAGTACGCACGGCCAATACTACTTGGCTTAGCAATTGCTACATTGGCAGCACTTTGTGTTTTGTAAAACAAACCATCCGCACCATATTTGATTGTGTGTATCTCACTTTTATTGAACGTCCATGAACTATTTTGAGCGCAATACTCTTTAATGTTATTTTTACCCACTACAATCTTATAAGTGTGTGTACCTGCATTAGGCATCCGACAATACGCATACCACGTTCCGCGCATTGCTTTGGGTGCTACGTTACTCGCTGCATTTGCCGTTGAACTAAATACCATCACCATTAGGATAGCTACAAGTAACCCCGTCAAAATTTTTATTGTTTTTTTCATCGATATCACCTCATATTCAATAAACTGAGTTAGGCGAACAATTCGTAGTTTTCACAAATTATCTTTTTCAAGCTTACTTTGTCTACCCGTTAATTATAGTCCTAAACGATAAAAGTGGTGTTAGGTTTGCTTGCAATTCTCTTATAGAGACAGTAAAAGCCACCAGTAAAGCGGTTCGTGAATTGTTCAGCTCGTACCTAGCTCAAAGAATCCCCCGCTTTAAGTTCCACTAAGCAATCTGCTCGGTGACTCTTTCATGGACGGTATCGTGTGCCCGAATGCAAAATTCCACACCTTTTCGAGCTCCAGCATTATCGAACCCGTGTCGTCCACTTCTTTACTGCTAGACCATGTTCATCATCATTCTGAATTTTCACAGTTAGTTTGGTTTTCTTAGCGAATTTTTGTTTCACCTTAAATTTAATATTACCGGTTTTAACGACCTTCTTGGACACCAACTTTTTCCCCTTGTAAACTTTCACAGTCGCGCCGGTAGTTGTTTTCCCCGTAACTTTTTTACCTTTGATTTTTAGCTGTTTCAAGGTTGGTTTGGGTGATTGTTTAACTGTCATTGATTTTGATGCAAGTTTGTATAGCGTTGTTACTGAGTCAGGAGTATCAGCAGTTATCGTGATTTGTTGGCCGTTTTTCAGCTTCCCCATCTTAACTTTGAATTTTCCACTCGCACCAACTGTACTGCGTGCTACTTTACCTGCTTTTTTCACGACAATTTTAGTACCCACTACTGCCGTACCCGTCACGTATTTGTGTAAATGATAAGCTTGTTTGAGCTGAACAGGCGACTTCTCACTTTTCGTAATTTGCTTGACGGTTGTATTCAGATTGTTAGTCACCTTAATCATTTGGTCGTAGTTATACCCTGCCAGTGCAATTTGCGCCTTTACAAGTAACTCCTTGACTGCGGTATGTTCTTTTTTACTTTGCGCATTCTTAATTGCATCGGCAGTTTGCGCCCGTGTGTTACTAACAAATGCTGCGATTGCAGTTTCAAGTTGCACTACACACTCAGCCAAATGATGGTAATCTGGACTCGTATTGGTAGCTTCAAGTGCAGCTTTAGCCTGAGCTACTGCCGGAAAATGGACAATATTGACACCAAGTTGACCGATTTGCCTGTTTTCTAGTGCCATAATTTCTGCGTGGATTTCAGCATAAAGTTGCGCACCTGCACGAGTAAACCACGCCGTATCATTAGCTTCTACTGCGGCTTTTAAATCATTTATGGTATTTTTGATGACCACTGATGCACCCAACACGGGCTTTAACTCCAGGACTTCAACCATACCAATTTTCATGTTTTCCAATTGAAGCAATTTATACTTGAACTGGGCAAATTGAATCGCTTTACTTAAATTACTACCACTCGCAACCAGTGGTGCTAAATCTCCCATCCCAGCGACTTTATTAATCGCGGCTTCCCAGAGCGAAACATTTACACCACCAAACGTGCCCCCATTAATATTGGCCGTTTCATCCAAAGTATATAACGCATCGAAATTAATTAATGCCGCATTTTGCGTTAATCCTAATGTTTTCAATTGTGGTAATTTACCGAAAGCATCCTGATTAAGCGTAATTAAACCGATATTATCTAGGTATAAAAATTGTAAGTGATTCATCCCCACAAACGTTTGCGCACCAATCGAAGCAAGTGTATTTCCTTGTAAATTCAAAAATTGTAGATTACGTAACTGATTAATGCCGGCAATTGTCATAAAATCCAAGCCACAATTCATTAAGTTCAACCGCGTAATTGTCGCTAATACAGCTTGAGCTTGAGCCTTATCACCGCTAATTAAACTTTGTTTTTGGCTGTCCGTTAGGTATCCTTCATCGGTTGTTGCATACTCGATAATTGCCTGTTGTAATTGAACATCCGGAATTAACTCAGCAAATGTACTTGAAACTGCTAGGTTCGTTTTTGACTGCTTGACCTGCATCATCGTGTTAATTTCCATTTTAGACTCAGCATGACTCGCAGCTAACACATTACCCGGGACACTTGCCGTTGAGAACAGCATGGTCGCCGTCATTCCGACTGCAATAATTTTCTTTTTTTCCATCTGTCTTCTCCGTTCCAACGCGTTTGTATTTTCCTAGTGGATTAATTATCCCAAACGCGTACGAAGAAACTGTGATACAGGCTTTGAAGTTTAAAAGACTATTCGGCTAAAATAATTCGGCGCCGTGCGTTTTACATGGCGAATGGTTAACTCTATCAGTCCTTCAAATCAAACCATATGGTCGGTAATCGCTTGCCAGGCTTGCACTGCTAGTGAAAACATCTCAGCGTCGGCGCAAAAAACATTCACTGTTCATCATCTAATCATAAGTCAATGCTTACTCATCGAATTTTCTTTCATAGCCACACCGATTATCTAATAATCTGCTATTTTATTCCATTAACGTTGATACGTATGCCGCTTACCATCAAACTCAATGCGGGATGGAATCGGCCGCTTCTTGTTCCAATTTCGACCTTCGCGCAGCTTTTTTTGCAATTTGCGATATTTTTTCATCGCTTTTTTATACGGGAGCGTGTCAAACCACTTATCAACTTGTTTTTGCGGGTTACCTTTTGTCCCAAAGTTCTGGACGTTCCAGACTTGTCCACTAGCTGTCAACTGCACCCCAATTCCGATCAGTTTAAAATGGGGATTGGTCATATTTTCACGGTGCCCGACATCCTTTAAATATAATTCAACTAATTTTTTACCTAGTTGATCTGCTGTATAATCACGCCAATCCAGCCCCCGGATACATGCCAAGTTCTCACCGTTCAGATAAAAATTACGCTGTACGAGTTCCGCACTGACATTGCCATGACTTAAGTACCCTTGCTGCGCCTGTTGTTGTACTTTGTGTTTAGCAAATTGGTTTAATTGCGTATTTTGCTTAAGTAGCTTATAGCCATTCAACTGGCGAAATTTATTCGTATACCGCAAAACTGCTCGTTGCACGGCTTTTTCACTCGGCATAGTGCGCCCAACCGCTGCTTGCTGTGGTATGGTATTTTTCGATTGGGCTTGCGTATCTATATCGATCACCAATAACCCAACGACCAGTGCTAGCAGTAGTCCCACCAGCAATCCAATTCGTGTTTTCATTATTTTTACAACCTCGTAATTCTTACACTTGAAGTTTTTATGCAGTTGCACCGTGTCTGGATTGTATATTCCGATAACTCGATGCCATTTTTTGTCACCACTATCCAACTTCAGGTATCCCTATAATTGTTAAATAAAGATATGAATATTTTTTAGATGACGACTTAGACCTTACCAACTAACCGATTATCCAGTTGGTAGCGCTTAGTTTCTAAATTCAATTGTGTACCATTAACAAACCAAATCACCAATACGTTGTATAATAACGACAGTGACAACTAAACAATTTTAAAATGTTTGCAGAAACTGAGGAGCCACTTAAGCATCCTCATTCATGCAGTTTTTACGGAATATGAGGAGCCGTTCGGGCATCCTCATTCATGCAGTTTTTTACGGAATATGAGGAGGAACATTATGTTTGATCAAACTGACGAATTAAGTGTCAAGACTTTGCGGATGCTTGCCGCACAAATGACTAACAAAGCGCATAGTGGTCATCCTGGCATTTCACTAGGTGCTGCACCAATGCTATATGTTTTGTGGACGCGCCACTTAAACGTAAATCCTGATAAACCACGATGGATTAATCGCGATCGATTCGTGCTATCAGCCGGTCATGCTACCCCACTATATTTTCCTTTGCTCTATTTAAGTGGTTTTGCATTAACGATGGCTGATTTACAAGCTTTTCGGACAACAGATTCGATTACCACTGGTCACCCAGAAGTTGTTGGTTCCGTGCCTGGAATCGAAGCCACGACCGGACCGCTTGGACAAGGTATCGGTATGAGCGCTGGGATGGCTGCCGCTGAAACACACTTAGCTGCTCAATTTAACTTGGCTGATGTCACAGTAATGGATCATTATACCTACGCACTTGTATCAGACGGTGAATTAATGGAAGGCATCTCTCACGAAGCAGCTGATTTTGCTGGTAAACAAGCCTTATCCAAGTTAATTTTGCTATATGATTCAAATAACATTGATATTGATGGTGCAATTAGTCGAGAAACCATCACCGATGCCCAAACACGTTTCCGCGCTTATGGTTGGGATACCTTGATGGTTGCCGATGGTAATGATTTGGAAGCGATTGATGCGGCCATCACATTTGCAAAAACCACCGATAAACCCACATTAATTGAAGTTAATACAACCATTGGCTTTGGTTCACCTGACGCTGGACAAAAACAAGCCCACGGCACCCCAGTCTCCGATGAAGGCCTGCAAATATTAGCCGCAAATTTGGACTGGGATTACCCAGCTTGGACTGTACCAGCGGCAGTCGCAACCCGTTTTATAACTCACGTTTATGATCGTGGTATTGCAGCCTATGACCAATGGGTTAGTGACTACGAAGCATTTGCTGACAAAGCCCCAGCCAAATTTGAAGCCTTGAATATGAGTTTCAACCATGAATTGGCTGATGTGACAGATATTTTGCCAACCTACACCGTTGGTTCCGACCAAAGCATCCTGGCCGTTAATGGCGATGTTATCGACGCAATTTCCAAGCGTATACCTGATTTGTGGGGTGGCTCAGCTGATTTAGCTGGTTCTACCTACGCACGAGTTAGTGACAGTGGCTTGTTTGAAGCAGATAATCGAGCTGCCCGTAATCTTGCTTTTGGTGTTCGTGAATTTGCAATGAGCACAATCATGAGCGGTATTGCCTTACATGGCGGTTCGCATGTTTTCGGTTCAACATTCCTCGCTTTTGCTGATTACGCCAAAAACAGTATTCGTTTAGCGGCATTGCAACAACTACCTTTAATTTACTTATTGAGTCATGACTCAATTGGTGCAGGCCAAGATGGCGCCACTCACCAAGCTATCGAACAATTGATGCAATTTCGGAACGTACCGAATTTAACCGTAATTCGTCCTGCTGACGCCACTGAAGCGGTCGCCGCTTGGCAAATTGCGCTCGAAAGTTCAAGTACGCCCACAATTATCAGTGAACCCCGTCAAGTTGTACCAACGCTGGCAAATACCACTACCACCGGTGTCCGCCGTGGCGCGTACACCCTATCACCAGCTGCCAACGACAAACCCGAAGGCATTATCATCGGCACTGGTTCTGAAGTTCAAGTGGCATTAGCTGCCGCTGAACAATTACGTGCAGCTGGCCATAATGTTGCTGTCGTTTCAATGCCATCATTTGAACTCTTTGTAGCTCAAGATACTGCGTATCAAGCTAGCGTTCTACCTCCAAACACACGTCGCCGCATTGCGGTTGAAGCTGGTAGCACACTTGGCTGGGAACGCTACGTTGGCCTCGATGGTGCGATTGTTGGTATTGATCAATTTGGTACGTCTGGGACTGACGCTGAATTGATGATCAAGTACGGTATTACCGCTGAAAACGTGGTTGCCCAATATTTGAAATTAAGCTAAAACGCTAATTATTGAACAATTAATGCTATACCTCCAAGGCAATTAACCCATGTTAACTGCCTTTTTTGCGTTCACAAGTTACGTACACTAATAATATACGAGAAACATTCCGCTTATTTTTATTTTTGAACATTTAATTTCCACTACGAGGCTGGAACCAGTCTGGACACCGTGATGGAAGACAAGCCTGGTTCCAGCCTCTTCGTTAGTTTGCGTAGGCATTCTGACTAGCAATATGCCGTAATCCCTGTCGTTGTAAATTTAGCGGTAATCAATAGTTCAACGCTTATCTAGCGGAGTGACTGAAAATCACTTTGTGGCCGGCAGGCTTTACACCGAAATGGGACGTGACACCACGTGTCGAGTTTGTCGCTGAGGGTAGAGCCGACCGGGCCTTATTTGTCCAGCGTAGCTACAAATGTGAGCAGTCTTTTGGCTTTAGCCATTAGACTGCCAGCTATCCCGAATTGCCCAAGACAGACATTCAGCCTGGAAGGCTAATCTAATCGGTTTTTGATTAGATTCAGTTGTTTGTTGCAAACAAACTGCTGGAATGTTTTGCGTTGCCGTACCTCAGGCATAAGCAAGCGGCTTGGGCATGTGCTTCCATCTCGGTGCACAATGTGATTTTCAGGCACGCAGTGGCATCATACATCTCATCGCATTTTATAAATTCCACGTCAGACGAAGTAGATACAAAAAAAGACCGCAGCACTTAAGCTAGCGGTCCATTTTTATGGGATGTTTTCGATTAAAGGGGATTAATTAATCGAATGTGCTTCTAAATTAATTAGTCGCGGTAGTTTTAAGCCAGTTGCGGGCTGACCATGTGTGGCTCAATCCCCTGACTTTATTGCCTCATGGGTCATCAATCCCAATCAGTTAATTTGTAATCATGTTTCGCAAAATTAATCTTGCTTCCGGCGTTTAGCTACCCCAGCTAAACCCATGAAGCCAAGCATGGCTAAACCGATCACTGACAACACCGTATTTTCCTTTGAATCACCAGTTTGCGGCAAGATTGAAGCCTTAACCACATTTGGCGTTTCTGCTGCTGGCGTTAACTTTTGTGTTACTTGAGTTGGCGTAGCAGTTTTTACTTCGGTTGGTACTTGGTGCTTTTCAGGTTTACGTGGTGTCGTGGCATTTGAACCAGGAATGAAGCTTTGCGTCTTCTTATTCCAAGTGTACAAAACCTTACCTGGTGTGTGCCAACTGTATTCCGTACCAGTTGTCTTAGTCGTCCAAGTATAAGCTGTAGTTTTGTGCCAGTGCTTAGTAGGTGTCATCGTTGCCTCATCAAACGTTGCTGGCGTATTAACCTTGTAAGCCTTAACTGGTGTACCATTTGCACTGAAATACTTGTGTCCAAATACTTTATCTGAAATAGTAAACTTGTCAATTTGCTTGACGCTCGCAGCACCCTTGACAGCATATTCGTCGTGTTGCGTTGTTTGGGCGTCTTTTTCAAGATTGTAAGCTACCGTAGTCGCAGATTCAGCATGGGCAGCCAAATGATAAGTATCCGTCGTAGTCGCATTTGCTTGTTGCTTTAATTTATTCGTGGTGGTCTTGGCAGCATAATTCGTTGTCATAGTTGTCCACGTATAAACTGGCTTCAATGTCGCAGAATCATAACGGACCGCTGTATAATGTTGCACCTTTGTACCATTGGTAGTTTCATATTGACGAACTGCAGTCGTAGTTTGAGCGGCATACGTACTAGTATCAGAATACGTTTGTGGGGCACCGATGATGCTTGGTGTACCAGTGGCTTGCTTAACAACACTATTGGAGTTCGTGTATGTCATTGAAGTCCACTTAACTTGTTGCACGTTTGAAGAACCACCAGTTGAAGCTGAAATGATAAATGAGTATGTCTTACCAGATTGCAACCAGTCTGAAATATCTCGTGACCATTCGTGGGCAACCCCCGCATCATCAGTATAAGAAACTGTCATGACATGGGTTTCAGCACTGTAATGCATTTCAAAGTTACCAAATTTATTTTGGCTTGGTGCCGCAATAATATCGCCACCCTTGGTGTTATCACCAGTGTATGTGGAAACTACACCCGTTTTGTCACCAGCCAAAGTGGCTTCTGGCTTTGGATTTGAGTACATGAATGCCCCAAATGCATTACCATTACCAGTTTGTGAGCCGTAACTTTGACCAGTTGCCGCCCCATTTTTATCGTAATCAGCACCCGTTGGATCCATGTTGTAGTATGGGTTGTGTTCATCATACCGTGATGTCCCAGGCTTAGTTTCATTAAGGTAAGTGTCTAATTTAAATCCAAAGGCACCTGGTAAATCACCGATACCCATTGAACCACCATCGCTACCCTTGGCTGAAACATCAGTTGATGGGTTGAATGCAAAGGTGACCCCGTCAGCACCACCCTGTTGTTGTGATTTATCACCGAGGTTAACGGCTCCCTTAAAATCAAAGTCACCATCAAAATTAATTTCCATTGAGGCGTCTTTGAAAGTTACGTTACCAGATTCATTATTATTGTTGCGATCGTTATACGCAGTATCACCTGCATCCGTTAACGTAACTACACCGTTGTCAGCATTATAGCTTGCTGGATTGTAGCCTGCCACCACATTACCAGTATTCTTGTAGTACTTCAAACCATTCAAATTAAAGGTTATGTTGAAGTTTTCGTCGTTAATTTCGGTACTATTATCGAACGCATACGAAATCATACCATCTTGAGAGAAGTACGTTTTGGTAGCCGTAACATTTAACGTGCCGTCAGCCTTGAAAACATTGACTGCAGTTAACTTACCAGTTCCATCGTTGTATTCATATACAACCATGTCTTTGTCAGTAGTTGGATTGAGCGTAACTGTATTGTTAGCGTTCAATTCAACTGCTGGTGCAACAAGTTTGTATTGTGAACCAGTGGCAGTATTGGTATAGATTCCATTGGCATACGTATATCCAGCGCCTTCTAAATCGCTCAATGTTAACCCAACTGCATTGGCTGTTGTAAAGTCATCTGGCGTAATCGGATTAGCAGTTGTTTGCTTGGTCTTCGTGAAGGTCGTAGTTGTAACGTCACCATTTTTGGCGGTAGTCGTCACAACATAAGTTGAACTTGTATCAGAATCCGCCGTCATTTCAGCTGAGATTGTCTTGTCAGCGTTTTGATATACGGTTCCAAGCTTCATTGATGCGCTGTTTGTAGCACTCGTTTGAGCAACCGCAGCGTCTAAGTCGGTTAACGAGCTAGCAATAGTTGCTTGGGTGTCATCCTTTGTACCATTGTATTTATACGCAATTGATCCGTCAGCATTGTAATAAATAACATTCTTATCCATCGCTTCAACACTCAATTGTTTTCCATCAGTCCCAAGTGCTAACGTGTAAGTGGCCGTTGCGCCATCACCGCTCTTAGTGTAAAGCTTAGTGTTATCCGCAATTCGGTCAGTATTTGGCGTTGCTTTTGAAAAATCATATGACACATACGTTGGTGTGTAATCCGTGTTAGCTTGGTCATTATTAGTTACATCACTCGCTGCATAAGTTTGTTTATATGCAACACCAGCGGCATCGTATAACACGTTATTGGTGTCCTTAGCCAAATAGTCCAGTGCGGCTTGACCGACCATTTGCGTGGCAGCAGTTTGCGTATTAGCATCGGTGTAAAGTGTTTTTGATTTCACATCAGTTTGCGCTACTGGTGTGGTGAAATCTGCTGCGGTAACTGAGTTTACATCATAAGCTGAAAAACTCTTATCACTGATTGTTTGATCATCTGCTTTATTCGCTACGGCTGTATCATAAGCGGCTGCATCACCTTTACCACTTGGGTCAGTTGTGACCGTCTTCGTAACTTCTGTTGCAGCGTTATTACTGTAGGTAGTAAAAGTATAAGTCGTAGTATTCCCAGTTGTCGTCGTTGCTACATCAGTATTATTAGTAGCAATTGCGCTGTCAATATCTGCTTTATTCGTTGTTGTGGCATCTGTGGCGTTACCAGTCATCAACGTAATAGTGCTCGTCACACCAGCAACAGTTTTCGTATAAACGTTAGATGCACCAACTTGCGTGTAACCTTCAAGCATCGTCTTTGATGCATCGACACTGCTATCAACTGCAAGTGCTGTTGTTGTTGCCACAGTCCCCGTCGTTGCATTCGTTGTCGTGGTTTCGGTCACAATGATGTCAGCTGCGCCGTTTTTAGTGTACTTAGTTGTGACAACATTGCCATTCGTCGTTGAAGAATCTTTAGCATAGCCTGCCAACATCGCGGTAATCGATTGGGCAGCAACTGCATCATCCGTCGTTGAATTAACGGTGATTGTATATTGTGCACCGTCAACGTTTTTTGTATAAACCGCTTGTGCAGCCGTTGATTGTTTTTCATCCAAGCTATAACCATCATTTTTAATGGCGGCAATATCAGGAATACCACTGACCACAACCTTAGTGGTCGTAGTCTTAGAACCATCAGTCGCCACTACAGGTGTCACAGTCTTAGTTGCAGTCAATCCACCATTCGTATATGTGGTGGTCACAACTCCATTAGCATCGGTTACATCCCCGGTTGCATCGTAGCCATCTAAGACCGCCACAATCCCAGCTTCTGAACCGGCTTGTGTAGTCTTAGTAAGTGTACTTTTACCATCAGCAGATGTGTAAGTCGTAGTATTGCCATCAACAACACCAGCTACCCCGTCAAATTCAGCCAACGTCGCTGTATCCGTGGCGCTAACTGGGGTCGTAAAGACAACCTTGGTCGTTGTATCTTTGGTAGAATCAGTCGCACTGGCCAAAACTGTCACCACTGCTTTTGAACCATCTGCTTTGGTGTACGTACCAGCCAAAGTATCAACATTAACATTGTCAGTTGCCACAAAACCGGCTAACAAATCTTTGACATCTTGTTGTGTGGTGGCATCAACCGTCGTGGTTTTTGTGATTGTTGCATCAACACCATCTATGGTCGTATCGGCAACCGTGGTTCCATTAACTGGTGTATCGTTACCATCAACTGCATCAACTGCTTGCTTTTGACTCGCAGTCGCTGAGCTGGTAACTACTAATTGAATATCAGTCGTGACATTTCCGGCAGTCTTGTTTTGCTTAGGCGTAACCGTTAAAGTGGCAAATTCTGTATTGTCAGCATTAGCGTAGTAACGCGTAGTTCCATCAGCGCTAGTTGATGTTAATTCAAGGCCATTGACCAAATTATCAATTGTATTCTTAGTACTTTCATCATCATAAGTTGTAATTTGCTTAACCATGTAAGTCGTTGAGCCGTCATCAGAACCAGCAACAACTTTGGAATAATCTGTTTCGTTCACATTTGCAGAAACTGGCACTGCCGTATCAACAGTGTAACCGTCCTTCTTGAGCTCATCGGCCGACAAAATAGTTGAAGGTGTTTGATCATCTTCGCCGTGTGCGGCAATTTGATCGACGGCTGTGCGAACATAAACGTGGTTAGCAAGTTTAAAATCAGCGTTATCGAGCGCTACGTCACTATCATTGTCGTAAGCGTAATACTTAGTACCATCGGTCAACATTTGACTTGCATCGCTAATTTTAGCAACCGTACCATCGGCCGCCTTATAATATAACGCACCGCTGATAGTCGCCGTTGTCCGGTTACTATCATTTTCAAGTTGAGTTACAGTCAAATCATCTAGGTTATTCGTTGTACCATCGAGATCCAACGTGTACGTGGTAACTACGCCATTTTCATCCGTCGTCGTACCAGTACCCGTTGTGTCATCGATTGTAACGTTTGCATTATCAACATCTTGTTGGGTTGCTGGTTTATCAACGACTGCAGCTGACCCAAATTTGTACGCGGTGTGATTCGTTACATCATATAAAACCTTGCTTGAATCTGACAAATAATCTGTAATCGCGTTACCGGTATATGAGTTGCCATCAGCATCAACCAATGTCATTTTTTGCATATCATCCGTATAGAGTGGATTGGTTACATCGAAATCTTGATTATCCAAGGCTTGCTTATCAGTATCATACGAATCTTTATCCGCGTAAAATGTCGTCACTGAACCATTATCATTAGTGACTTGTGCTTCGTTTTTATCCTTTAGCACATCTGGCAAAGTAGTGCCAGCGTAATCACCGTCTTTATCATTATCGGCAGGTGCGGCAACTGAGGAAATCGTCGTTGTCGTTGAGTCCCCCGTCTTAGTTGCAGCATCATTATCATCAGCAACTTTTTTGGTTGCATCTGTGTATTGATCGTAAGAACCAGTCGCCGTTGTTTCAGTTGATTTTGCGGGTGCTGACGTAATTACGGCATCCGAACCAGCAGCGGCCGCGTCTTTTGCATTGGCTGCCGCATTAGTTGTTGGCGTTGTTGATGATTGTGCAGGTTCCACAACGGTTGCCGTTACGTTGTTACCAGCCGCCGTTGCCTTAGCCGCGGCACTCGCGTCATTAGTTGAATATGTGGTATCGGTCGAAACTAATTTACCACCATTTGAGCTAGGGGTAACCGTAGTTTTGGTACTACTTGTTACGGTACCGGTTGTATCAGTTTTTACTGTTGTCGTGTCTTGTGCGGCGGCATTTTTGGCTGCCGCTGCATCATTGTCACTAGCTGTATCTGCGTACGTAGTTGTTTGGGTGGCCAAACCAACTCCTGCAGTCGCGACCACCGCTCCTGCAAATAACGCACCGTTCTTTAATGTTTTTGTATCCATGATTAATAATCTCCCTATCCTTTGCCCATCCCGAAGCAATTGTTTAGTTGCCTTATTATAAGATAATTAAAACCTAACTCAATTTGTTATTATCGTGTTTTTAACATAAAAATAATAATTGAATTAAAATAACTTATAAGCTTGTATTAAATTTAGCATATTCACGAATTTTTTCAAGCAACTAGCCAAACTTGTAGAAAACTCAAAGCTTTTTCTTATAGTTATTGATTTTGTAGGATTGGTAATTTTTTCGAATCACAAACACTGATATATCAACATTTGCCATCATAACCCACTTACTTTAAGAAAGTTAATATCGTTAACTTTTTTTAGTGAAAGCGTTCTCTTTTACTATCGGCATACGCGCCCTTATCGTTTGTGCTTCTTTGAGCAATAGACGAAAAACACCCCTAATTTTTACTTTTTCAACAAAATAGCATAACCAGCCTTCGTTATTTATTATAAACTAATAATTAATGAATTTATTTACATCCTTTTTATGTCCGTAACGCACATATTTTAATCAAATAATGATAATCACCAAGTGTGTCGTTTATAGTAACAGTGCCGGATTTTGGTGCACGCTAATAAACCTGATTTCCACCTTACAACAAGGCGAAATCAGGTTTATTTTTTCAGATTAGACGTGTTATGTCTCCTTTAACAAGGCTTAACGCTTATCATTGACTCTCTTTCTTGAAATTCCAAATGCTACAAGGCTCCCTAGTAATATGGCTCCGATTACTGACACAATGCCATCTGTTTGAGATACACCAGTTTGTGGCAATCGTGCACTGGTATCCGCATTTAATTCTGGTTCAAATTCAGTCGGATTATTGAGCGCCTTTAAGTTTCCGGTAGCTGGTTCAGTTGCTGGAAAATCGAGCTCTGACATGACCGCCGGGGTCGTACCAGCTTCGGCGGCAATATCTGCACCCGGCTCCTTGGGTTCCCGTGGCTTCAAGCCGATTTCCACTTCGGGCCAACTGTAGTACAATTTCTCCCCTAACTTAATTACATCATATTGAAATAACTTTTCTTCATGGGATTGAGACAAGCTATATTGGTACCGTTTTTCTTGGTGGCTTGCAGGTAATTCGTAAGCATACAACGGTTCTTCATGACTTACTGGTAGTTCATATGCATACAGCGGTTCTCCATACGTGTAGACGGTTTCCTCGTGAGTAATTGGCAAGCGGTATGAAAGTTCCTGATCTGTAATTGACCAATGATACATCGTTTGATTAAAGGTATATTCTTTGACCCCGTAATAAATCGTATTGTCTTTGTCGTAATAAAATTTATTCCACGTGTAGACAATATCCCCTTTATCCTTACCACCAGTGGGCGTTAAGGTCATATAGACACTTGTGACGGATTTTCCCACACCGCTAACTGGATAATTACCAATCGACGTTTTGTAGACTAAGACACCGTCCTTATCAAAATTTGCTAGCTGGTCGGCGCTAATATTTTCATCACCGTTATCCATTTGTTTGAACTTGAATTGTCGCTCCGCCCAACTCAAAATCCCAGTATTAATTCGGCCGCCACCCGTAAATTGGTGGTACGTGTACAATGTTCCAGTTCCATTATTCAAACTATCTTGAACATTTGAAAGTTCGCTCTTCCCATCAGTTGATTCATATAAATCATAAACTTTCCCACCGGCGAAATAAGTCATATCAGCCACATTAACCCCGGTGCTGCTATCCTTTAACACCAAATTACTACCATTGCCATCTTTAACAAATAGCGTCTGAATATTCGTTGCCGTCGCTGGAATATCAACCTTTCGAGTTGCCGTCCCTTTCTCAGTTGTTGTCGTGACATCTTGAGCATCTGCTGGAATATCTGCTTGCTTAGTTGATGTAAAATCATGTTTTGCGCCGGCTACTTCGGTAATGTCAACAGCACCTTGATCATGCAGCTTTTGTAAATTTTCTGGTGTGTTCTTAATTGTCTGAATTGGCCCTTTTCCATCAACTACGGTTTGTTTTTCATCTGTCGCGGTTGGTTTATGACCAGCCGGAACCTGATCAAGTAGCACTTTCTTTGGCTTACCTTGTTCATCTAACACTGTTTGAAAGGCATCCGGAATTTGTTCGATATTGACTGCGCCATCCGCTTTGACTTTTTCAATTTCAGCAGCGGTAATACCTGTGTCGACTTTTTGGTTAGGATCATGAACTGTGATTGTCTTATCTGGTAATTTAGTAATATTGATTGCACCTTGTTCCCGCAACTGCTCAAGTTCAGCATGAGTCACCCCATCCGTGAATTTTTGATTCGGATCGTGAATAGTTTCCTCACCTGTCTGTTTCACCCCATGTGCCGCGCTCGGAATCGCTTCCCACGCCACATTTTCAAAAACTAAATCAGCATCTTGAACGGTGTCAGTTTTTACATACTGAACATTTTGTGCCCCTGTTGGTATTTGGCCGGTAGTTACTAATGGACTCCGAGTGGTATTGGTTGTTTGTTTTTTACTCGTAGTGACCGCATATCCAGCCTTACGAGCTGCGTCAGCTTCAGCCTTATTGTCTGTGTAATGTATTTTATGCTGCGCTGAATTACTTGACGCATTATGGGATACCGCTACCTTCGTTTGCAACGGTGTTGATTGTCCCATATCTTTTGCCAATACCAACGTTGTACCGGCATTCAGCGTTAATATTGATACCCCAGTTACAACGGCAATTCGCCTGGTTGTTTGTTTTATATTTGATTTCATTACATTTTCCCCCATTAACTAGTTTGAAATTTCCTCTAAACCCCATCATCTCGTGCTAATTTTGGATGTCGCCGGTAAAAGCTTTAACCATCCCTCCTCCTTCAGCTTAACAAGAGTATTGATTATTAAATGAGAAAATATCCAGTTTTTTTGCGTACTTTACGCATTTTTATTCAGTGGGCTCCATTTGGGGTTGTTATCTTTGCCCTGCTATCGTTGAGTTTCACGGCATTTCGGCTAAGTTTTTTCTAGCGTGGAATTTGGATATGTGTCTCAGGTTGATTCCCACTACGTGTCTGGAACCAGCCTCTTCGTTAATTTGAGCAGGCAATCTGACTAGTACTATGCCGTAATCCTTGTCGCTGCAGGTTTCGCGGTAATCAGTAATTCCACGCTTATCTAGCGGAGTGCCTGAAAATCACTCTGTGGCCGGCAGGCTTTACACCGTGATGGGACGAACTTGACACCACGTGTCGAGTTTGTCGCTGAGGGTAGATGAGCAGTCTTTTGGCTTTAGCCATTAGACTGCCAGCTATCCCGAATTGCCCAAGACAGACATCCAGCCTGCAAGGCTAATCTAATCGCGTTAGGATTAGATTCAGTATTTTGTGCAACAAAATGCTGGGATGTTTTGCGTTGCCGGTTCGCAGGCATAAGCAAGCGGCTTGGGCATGTGCTTCCATCTCGGTGCACAATGTGATTTTCAGGCACGCAGTGGCATCATACATCTCATCCCATTTTATAAATTCCATGTCAGACGAAATACAGCCGATATTTCCGGCAATCACATGGTGCTTTCACGACACTTTGTTATATTAAAAAATGCAAAAAAACAGTGCCCTCTCGCAGTAATCGCGACATGGCACCGTTCGTTGTTATATTAATTCATCTAGTTCATATATTAACCTTAATTTTGTTTCCGACGCTTGATACCGAATAAACCAAGGAGGCCCAACATTGCCAAACCAATTACAGAAAGCACCGTATTTTCAGCTGAATCACCAGTTTGTGGTAAACGTTTTGCCGTAGTTGTAGCACCAGTTGCAAGGTGAATCGTAGCTTGCTTTTGTGGTGTTGTCGTCGCTACTTGGACCACTTTTGGCGTCTTAGCTGCAACATGTTTTACTGGCGTTTTCTTTGTTTGTTTCGTAGGCGTTACCTTAAGTGGCGTTAAAGTAACAATAGTCTTTTCCCAGCTGTAATGTAACTTTTGCCCAACAGCTTCGGTACTAAATTGATATAATTTTTCTTCGTGTGATTGTGGCAAGCTATATTGGAAGATATCTTCTTGGTGGCTTGCTGGCAATTCATAACGATAAAGTTGTTCTTGGTGTGATGCTGGTAATTCGTATGAGTACAATTGTTCCTCATGTGATGCTGCTCGGTCATACGTATAAAGCTGTTCTTGGTGTGATGCTGCCAAATCATACGTATAGAGCTGTTCTTGGTGTGACGCTGCTCGGTCGTAAGTATACACTTGTTCTTGGTGGCTGTTATGAATCTTATAACCATATGATTGGACGTTTTGTGTTCCTTCATAAGTGTAGCTAATGTTGTTATCAGTCCATGAATATTGCGTTGCGTCATATGTGTAACCTTGGGCAGCATAATAGATCGGAGTGTCATCAAAATAGAACTTGTTCCATGTGTAAATCGTAGCACCCTTATCATCGGTTTTACCCGTTGGCGTAACCGTCATGTACAAGTATTTAACTGAGCTGCTAACACCCTTCATTGCAGGATAGTCGCTAATCTTAGTCCGGTATACCAAAACACCCTTGTCCGCATCAGCTTTAAGTTCATCACTTGAAATGTGGTCATCACCAGTCGTAATTTGTGAGAATTTAAATTGGCCAACAGCCCAACCTAAAATACCGCCATTAGTTTTACCGCTATTAGTGAATTGGTACCAAGTGTTCAATGTACCAGTACCATTGTTTACGTTATCTTGAACACTATCTAGTTCACTTTTACCATTTTCTGACTTGATTAATTGGTAAACCGTGCCAGTTTTTGGATCAGTGTAAGTCATTTTACTTAAATCAACACCCTTACTATCAGCTTTGAGCGTTAAAGTACTCTTGTTAGTGTCTAAGGCATAAACGATTTGTACATTCTTAGCATCCGCTGGGATATCTTTTGTATCCTTAACTAATTTACTTGGTGTCGTTGAACTTGTAACTGTATAACCTGCTTTAGTTGCAGCATCTGCAACACTCTTATCAGTTGTTGTGTGATTAGTACCATTAACATTTTTGATTACAGTTGCACCGAGATTTTTAGCAATTTGACGATTGTCAGCATTATCAGCAACACCGGTAACAGTAACTGGTACCTTGATTGTCACTGTTTTATCACCATCAACAAATGAATCCGCGCCGGCTGGCAAGTCTTTTTCAGCAACGCCAGTAACAATTGTATCAGGATCTTTTACAGTCACTGTCTTGCCATCGATTTCGTGCACATTAATAGCACCATCTTTCACTTCTGCATCGGCAATTTGATCCTTGGTAATTTCCACGCCTGATGCAACATCTGGATCTTTTACGGTCACTGTCTTACCATCGATTTCGTGCACATTAATAGCACCATCATTGGCTTCTGCATCGGCAATTTGATCCTTAGTAATTTCCACGCCTGATGCGACATCTGGATCTTTTACGGTCACTGTCTTACCATCGATTTCGTGCACAT